>JALGWI010000002.1 GCA_025774245.1 bacterium | reverse complement strand
TGGAGAGCATGGAACATCCGTCCTCACAGGAGCGCTGGAACCAGAGCCGGGAGGCCGGAAAGGCTGCCGGCTCGGCACCTGACGCCCCGCTGGAGCGGGGAGCCGCGATTCTGCGGGCGCTCTCGCATCCCGCCCGGCTCAAGATCATCCAAATCCTGGCGGGCGGGGAGGTGTGCGTGAAGGGGTTGGAAGAGGTCCTCGGGCTCTCGCAGCCGTCGGTCTCGCAGCACCTGGCCCGGCTGAAGTACGCCGGCCTCATCGAGTCGGAGAGGAAGGGGCACCTGGTCTGCTACCGGATCAGGCACGGGACGGCGCCCCGGATCCTCGACATCCTGCTCGAGGAAGCGGGGGACGGCCGCCCTGAGGATGACGAAACACCCTAGTGACCCCGGCGAGCCGCCCGGCGCACTGTGGGGAGTTCGCAGGGAGAGAGACAAAGGCGAAGGCGACGAACGGGAAGGACGAACCAGGGTCGAAGACGACCCGACGGGGGCGGGCGCCGCAGGCGAGACCGTTCCCGAGAGAACCGAAAGGAGCAGCAGGAATGGAGACGACGAACACCGTGGCGGTTACCGACCAGACGTTCGACACTGAGGTCCTCGGATCCGACACGCTCGTGCTCGTGGATTTCTGGGCGCCGTGGTGCGGGCCGTGCCTGATCGTCGGGCCCGTCCTCGAGGAGGTCGCGGCGGAGAACGAAGGCAAGGTCAAGGTGGCGAAGGTCAACGTCGATGAGAACCCCGGTCTGTCCGAGCGCTTCAGCATCCGGAGCATCCCGACGATGGTGTTCTTCAAGGGCGGCTCGCAGGTCGACTCGCTGATCGGCGCTGCGCAGAAGCAGCACATCCAGGACAAGATCACGGCGCTGCTCTAGACGCCGTTGCCTGAACGGAGGAAACCGAGATGATCGGAAGATCGAAGCTGGTGCCGTGCCTCCTTCTCGCAGCGGCCCTCGTTGTCGGTGCGGCCGGTTGCGGGGGTGGAACGGGTGAGACCGTTCCCGAGGAGCGTCACGCAGAGGAGCAGGCGCCGCCGCCGTCTGGGACTGCGATCGAAGAGACGCAGCCGTCGGACGAGGGCGCGAGCGAGGCAGAGACGGATCCGGGCGCCGCCACATCGGCGGCCGCGGATCGCCGGATCGGTGTCGAGGTCGGGCTGTACCCGCCGCCGTTCACCCTTCCGGATCTCGACGGCAACGACGTCACCCTCGCGGAGTTCGAGGGGAAGGTCGTCATGCTCGACATGTGGGCGACCTGGTGCGGACCGTGCCGGGCGGAGATTCCCTTTCTCGTGTCCCTCTATGAGGAGTACCGGGACCAGGGGCTCGTCGTCGTCGGCGTCGGGCTCGACAAGGGCGGCGCGCGCGTGTTGAGACCCTTCGCCGAAACCAACCGGATGAGCTACCCGGTGCTCGTGGGGAACCAGAGCGTGCAGTCGCAGTTCAAGGTGCTGAGCATCCCCACCACGTTCATTATTGGACGGGACGGTCGGATCGTCTCGAAGCACGTGGGATTCCACCCCTCGATGATCGACGGCCTCAGGAGCGAGGTCGTTGAGCTTCTCGGAGTCGGGGGCGAGGGCGCCTAGCGTGGAGACCGGCAGGAAGGCCGGCGGGAGGCGAGTGATGAACTGGGGAGAACTGGCCCTGCCCATCGTTTTCATCGGCGTGTGGCTTCTGCTGCAGCTGGTGGTGCTGCCCAGGCTCGGTGTGTCGACGTGACTGCGCACGGGCTGCCGGCCCGCGGAGCGGGCCGATGACGCAGGCGCCACGACCGAGGTCGACGATCGATGAATCTGCCGCGCGTGACGATCTGGAAATCGCGCTTCGAGCTGGAACTTGCGACGGAGGACGGCGTGGAGCTGTTCTCCGTCGCGATCGGTTCGAACCCCGACGGCGGCGACAAGCTCGCCGAGGGCGACTGCCGAACCCCCGAGGGCGAGTTCGAGATCGAATCGATCGAGGACTCGAGCGAGTGGGAGCACGAGGGCGTGAGAGCGTACGGCCCGTTCTTCCTTCGCCTCTGCTGTCCGCCGTGGGAGGGGATCGGCATTCACGGCACGAACGAACCCGACCTGATCGGGTCGCACTCGACGCGAGGGTGCATCCGTCTCCGAAACGGCGACCTTCGGAGGCTGGCCGAACGGGTGGACGTCGGGACCGGCGTCCGCGTCCTGCCGTGACGGCGCGCGCACTGAGATCGCCGTCCGCCACTCGCACGCCGTGCGTCGATGCGACTTGCGCTTCGCTTTCGAATTCCGTTGACACCCCTCCGGGCCCGGGAGTACATTCGGGCCGCCTCGAGCTGGCTCGTTTCCGCCGGCAATCACCTCCTCAGATAGCGGAGCGTTTCAATGCGACCCGGACAGTTTGTGGCCGTGGCCGGAAATATCGGCGTCGGCAAGACGAATCTGACGACGCTTCTCGCCAACCACCTCGGATGGAGAGCGTACTACGAGCCCGTGATCGACAATCCCTACCTCGACGACTTCTACGAAGACATGGAGAGGTGGTCGTTCCATCTCCAGGTCTTCTTCCTCTCGAAGCGATTCGAGATACACCGACAGATGGTGAGCCTGGACGAGCCCTGCATTCAGGACCGCACGATCTACGAAGACAAAGAGATCTTCGCGGCGACGCTTCACACGCAGGGTTTCATGTCGGACCGCGACTACGAGAACTACGTCGCCCTGTTCGATGCGATGACGAGCTTCCTTCGAACGCCGGATCTCGTCGTCTACCTTCGCGCCTCGGTCGACACGCTGGTCGACCGCATCAGGTGCCGGGGCAGAGACTGCGAGCGGGACATCTCGGCGGCGTACCTCGACGCTCTGAACTGCGAGTACGAGGACTGGTGCAGCCGCGCCTCACGGGCGACGCGCGTCCTCACGATCGAGACGGAGAGAATGGATCTGGTGTCGGACGAGGAGGCGATCCGGGAGGTCCTCGGGCGCATCGTCCGGCTCATCGGGGAGGACCGGAGCGAGGAGTCGGTGATCGGGGTCGGCGTCGAGCTCGCCAGCCTCTGACCCGGACCGGACCGAACCGGCGAAGGCCGCTGCAGGACTCCCAGGACCGCGCCCCCAGGTGCTTCATGGCGCAGTCTGCGGGCACGAACGGCTCCCGCGGTGGGGTGAATCCCCGTCCGGGGGCTGCGTCTATAGAGGATAGGATGATGCGGAGTCCCGCTGCTCGCCGGCGGGCTTCTTGACCTTTGGCCATTGTGGTGGTATAATGGTGTCGGTAAGCCATGGAGGGAATATGAAGAGCAGGAGAACCAGCGTCCTGGTCATCCTCGGCGCAACGCTTCTCGTGTTGGCGGGTACGGCTGTGTCGTGGGCGGCCAGTGAGAAGGCGCCCGATTTCACGCTCAAGAATCTGTCTGGTAAGGACGTGAAGCTTACGGAACTCCTGAAGGACGGTCCGGTGGTCATTGATTTCTGGGCCACCTGGTGCAAGCCGTGTATCAAGGGATTCCCTCAGCTTCAGGAGCTCTTTGACAACTACAGAAACTGCGGCATGAAGGTCGTCGCCGTCTCCATCGATGGGCCGAGATCGAGCTCGAGGGTCGGCTCCTTCATCAAGTCGAAGGGGTACACGTTCGAGGTTCTGCTCGACTCGTCGCAGAAGGTGGCGAAGAAGTACCACGTGTCTTCCGTGCCGCGGACGGTTCTCGTCGGAACCGACGGAGCGATCCTCTACTCGGTGACCGGGTATCGTCCGGGTCACCACGAAGAGCTGGCGGAGACGATGAAGGAGCTCTTCCCGGAGGAGTGCCCCGAGGAGCCGGCGACGCCGGACGAGTCCGAGGCGGCCGAGACGCCTGCGGCCGCGGAGGGAAGCGGTGAGTAGGGGACGGATCGCGTCCGCCCTCGTTCTCGTGCTCCTGATCTCGTGCCTTCCTCCGGAAGCGCGGGGTCAGAGCGACGTCTACGTCGGCGGTGTTGTGACGGGGGAGTACCTCTACAACACCGACGAGGAAGCGTCGGTGGCGGACGGCAGGTTCGAGCTCGACCTCGGCGTGGGGCCGGTGACGGTGGGCGGGGTCTTCCGCGCGTATCAGCTCTCGGATCCCTCGTACAACCCGGCGGCGATCTACGTGCCTCCGGCCGGGATCAAGCAGCGCTACGCGGCGTACGAGCAGGGGGATCTCCTCCTCAGGGCGGGGAGCTTCTTCGAGACGTTCGGGCGAGGTATCACCCTCAGGAGCTACGAGGAGGTCGCGGTCGAGCACGACACGTCGCTCGATGGTCTCTTGACCGAGTACAGGCTGGGTCCGACCGAGTGGGCTCTCCTGGCCGGCGTCACGGGCGACGATCACACGCCGACGCAGCGCACGGAGTACACGATCCGGGCTGCGCGGGCGGGCGTGCGCGCGACCGACTGGCTCAGTCTGGCGGCGAGCGCCGTCGAGCGGATCAGCCTCGACGTTGACGACGACATCGACCTTCCCGAGGCGACCGCCCGATTCGAGGACACCGTTCTGGGCGGCGAGCTCGACGCGTGGCTCGGCCCCGTGACACTGGGCGCCGAGTACGCGACCAGGAACGGGGAGTACCCCGCGGGCGAGGAG
This sequence comes from bacterium, assembly GCA_025774245.1. Classification (GTDB taxonomy): domain Bacteria; phylum Joyebacterota; class Joyebacteria; order Joyebacterales; family Joyebacteraceae; genus JALGVN01. The sequence continues at coordinate 158,076 of JALGWI010000002.1, read as the reverse complement.
GCGCTCGACGGGCACGCGACGTACGTGACCGCCACGGCGCAGATCGACTGGCTCACGCTCTTCGGCGAGTTCAAGGACTACGAGGCCTACGAGCACTACGTGGTGAACCCGCCGACCGCCGTGTCGGAGCACCTGTGGACGCTCATGAACCGGGCGACCTACCAGGTGAACCTCAACGACGAGGTGGGGTGGCTCGCCGAGGCGAACGCTCCCGTCGGCGGCAAGGGCTCTCTCATGTTCGGGAGCTCCGAGGCGCGGAGGCACGACAACCGGCTCCGCCATTGGGAGATGTACGGGTACTACGTCCACGATCTGAGCGAGAACGCGCGGTTCGCGATCGCCGGCTCGTGGCAGCGCGAGTACCTCTTCCAGGGCGACGACTGGACGAGCAAATACACGGAGCACTTGATCGGCGTCGGTGAGCTCGAGTTCATCGTCGGCGGGACGCAGACGATCGAGATCACGCTCGAAGGACAGAGGGTCGAGGAACCGTCGCTCGAGACGTACAACGACTACATCGCTGCGGCGGCCTGGTATCCGACGCTCGAGACGACCGTCATCGGGACCTTCGAGACGACGACGCGGGACCTGGTGGGCGCACCGCGCGACTCGTGGCTCCTCCTCGAGGTGCGACGGATGATCCTCGACTACGACCTCGAGGTCTCGCTCGCGGGCGGCACGCAGCGCGGCGGGAAGGTGTGCACGGGGGGCGTCTGCCTCTTCGAGCCCGAGTTCGCCGGAGCGCGCCTGCGCTTCACGAAGTACTTCTAGGAGGGCCGGTTGTCCGGAGCGCTTCGCAGATGGACCGCGGGAACACTGGCGACGACCGTCGCGGCACTGGCCGCGGCCGCCCTCGTCGGCGGCTGCGACTGGTTCGACGACCCGGTCGCGGCGAACCTGCCGCCCTGGACCGAGTTGACGGATTGCCCATCGGCTCGGAATGTCCAGGCGGGTGACGACGTCACGATCGAATGGACCGGGGACGATCCCGACGGTGACGTCGACCACTACGAATGGAGCTACGGGAGCGACGCGGGCGCGGACACGTCCGGCGTGACCGACGAGGAGTCGATCACGATCGAGGGCGTCGCCGAGGGCGACCACCTCTTCGAGGTTGCCGCCGTCGACGACGAGGACGCCGTCGACCCGAACCCGGCGACGTGTGAATTCACCGCCGTCTCGGGCGGAGGCGAGCTCGTGCCCCGGGTGGTGCTCGTCGAGTACCTGACGAACCAGTTCTGCCCGAACTGCCCGAACGGCGAGGAGGCGCTCCAGAACCTCATCGACCAGTACGGTCCCGACGAGTTGACGGTCATCGCGTACCACTACTCCCCGCCGCCGGATGCCGTCGCGACCACCGAGACGATCGCGCGCTGCGACGTCTATTTCAGCGCGCACGGGATTCCGCCGACCGCCTTCCCGGTCGCGGTGTTCGACGGCCTGAGAACCGTGCTGGGCGCGCCGACGGTGGCGTCCGCCGAGGAGGACTACGCGTTCGAGATCGATCTCAGGAGAGACGTCGGGTCGCCGATCACCGTCGACCTCACCGGATCGATAGAGGCCGGCCGGGGGAGCGTGGCCGTGAAGGTCAAGGTCCACTCGACGCTCTCCGGCGCGTCGAACGTGGTCCGGATCGCCGTCTTCGAGGACGACGTCCCGGAGCACGTTCCGCCGTACGAGTTCGTCGTGAGGAACATGCTCGACGACGCGCCACTCACGATTTCGGCAGTCGGTGATTCCGTCGTGGTCGAGCGCGACATCGTGGTCGACCCGTCCTGGAACGTGAACAACCTGGGCGTGATCGCCTTCGTCCAGGACGACACGACACTCGAGATCATCCAGTCCGGAAGGCTGTTGAACGAATAGTCATGAGAGTGGAGAACGAGCAGGAATACTGCTTCCACAGCCAGCAGGCGGCAGGATCCTGACAACAAGAGCGGCGCCGCCGCGAAAGGAGTGGAAGATGCTGAAGCGATTGGCGCTTCTGGGGCTCATTACCCTGGTCCTGCTGACGACAGTGGTACCGGCCATTGCGGCTCAGCGAGCCGTGTTTGCCGAGCTCTTCGGAGCGACGTGGTGAGGTACCTGCCCTTACGCCCGTGCGGCGCTCGAGCTACTGCAGGAAGACGTCTACGGCGAGGACGAGCTGGTCAACGTCTACTGGCACCTGTCGGATGAGTACACGTTCTCCGCCGCGAATCTGCGCGCCAACATGTACGCCGTCAGTGGCATCCCCGAGGTCGACTTCGACGCCGTCGAAGAGGTCATCGGCGCGGGGGGCGGCTCCGCCGCCGTCTACCGGCCCATCATCGATGCCAGGCTCGCGAACGACACGGAGCTGACGATCCGGTCCTATGGGCTCATCGACGAGGACACCGGCGGTTGGGTCGAGGCCGTCTTCAAGGTGGCCGAACCGACGAGCGCCGGGCCGTTCACGGCCCAGTTCGCCGTGATCCAGGACATGAACGAGGAGTACCCGTGGTCGGTGCGGGCCGTGCTCACACCGGAGACCGTCATGCTCTCATCGCCCGGCGAGTCGCTCGTGGTCTACCGGGACATCCCGAAGACCTGGACGACCGTGGGCGAGGTCAGGGTCGTGGTCTGGATCGAGGACCTCTCGCCCCACGAGGTCTACAACGCGCAGATCATGCCCGATCCGTACCAGTTCCAGCTCGCGGCGCCGCTCTTCGCCGACGAGATCGACTACTCGGAGTCCTCGACCTACGACGTGACACTCAGGTACACCGGGACGGTCGCGGACGTTGTCACGGTCAGCGTGAGCCAGGACGTGCTCCCGGACGGCGTGAGTCCGTCCGATTGGACGGCGAGCTACCGTCTGGTCGGCGGGGTGGTGTGGGAGACCGATCCGTCCGATCACGCCATGGATCCCGGCGAGGAGCTGGGCTTCGAGGTCAGGTTCGAAGACCTCGTCGGCGACACCCAGGGCATGGGGCTCACGACCCTGATGGGGACGAGCCAGGGTGACGTTGACGTCGTGTCGACCGCGTCGTTCGCGACGTTCGTCGAGACACCTTCGATCATCATCGTCGACGACGATGGTGGTGCCGACTTCCAGACGCACCTGCAGACGGCCGTGACCGACACCGGTTACTTCTACCGGGATTGGGACACGGACGTCGAGGGCAGGCCGAGCCTGGCCGAGCTCTCGTCGTACTGGGCGGTCCTCTGGACGACGGCGGACGCGCACGGCCTCGACATCAGGCCCGACGACGAAGCGAACCTGATGGACTACCTCGACGGTGGCGGGAACCTCTTCCTCGCGAGCATGAACTACCTGAGCTCGCGCCCGATGGCCAACGCGTTCACCGACGACTACCTCCATCTCACGACGTGGACCGATGACGTCGGCGGCTTCGTGATGACCGGCGTGCCCGCCGACCCGATCTCCGACGGCATGTCGCTCATGCTGCTCGGCGGTCCGATCCCGGCTGCCGGGGTCGACGCGATGGAGCCGGAAGCGCCGGCGGTCGCCACCTTTACTGCGACAGGCGGTCCGAGGGGCATCCGCGTCGAGGAAGCCGGACACAAGATCGTGTTCACCGGGTTCCCCTTCGAGGACGTCAAGACAAGCGCTGCGGACCCGGACAACCAGAAGACCCTCGTTGCCAGGGTGCTCGACTGGTTCGAGCCCACCACGGGCATCGACGGTGAGGGCGACAGTCAGTACCGGCGTGTCGCGCTCGGACAGAACTTCCCGAACCCGTTCAACCCCACGACGACGATCGCGTTCACCGTGCCGACTGGTGCTGCGCACGTGAACCTCGTCATCCACAACGTGAACGGGCAGGTCGTGCGCACGCTCGTCGACGGCAGCGTCGCGCCGGGTCCGCACTCGGTCGTGTGGGACGGCAAGGACGACGCCGGCAAGAGCCTCGCCTCGGGCATCTACTTCTCGAGGATCGAGGCGGGCGGCGACAAGGCCTTGAGGAAGATGGCGCTTCTGAAGTAGCGATGTTGGTATTGTGCCCGGCGGCCGCCGGCCGCCGGGCACGGCAGGATCACGACCAGACACCCAGGAAGGAGTTGCGCGATGAGGAATCGGCTGCCGGCCCTGGCCGTTGCCGTCCTCGGGATCCTGCTCTCGGCGTCGATCGCTGTGGCAGGCCCCGCGGGCGAAGCGACCCTGGTCGAGGGGGGGGGCTTCCCGGACGACATTTCGGGAAATGGCCGGAGCGAGCGCGCGTACGGCGTCGAGTTTACGACTGAGATCTACGCCTACGAGATGGACTACGGCGGCGAGTCGACCTTCTACACGGTGCTCACGAACACCGGCACCGAGACAGACGTCATCACGGTCGACATCACCCAGGACGAGCTCCCTGACGGCGTCGCGTCGTTCGACTGGTTCGCCAACTACTGCGACACCAACGGTACATGCCACTTCGGCCCGTGGGACTACACCCTCGCCCCGGGCCAGGCCGAGACGTTCGACGTCCACGTTATCGACAACCTCGGGACCGCCGAGGGCATGGCCCTGACGACGCTCCACGCGACGAGCAACGGCGACACCCTCGTCGCGATCACCGAGTCGTACGGCACCTTCATCGAGGTCCCATCGGTCCTTATCGTCGACGACGATGGCGGCGCAGGCGACGAGACCTACATCGAGACCGCCGTCGCGGACGCGGGCTTCTCGGGCCGCAGGTACGACCCCGAGACGGAACTCGACGGGTACCCGACGCTCGACATGCTGGACTCGCACCGGGTCGTCCTCTGGACGACCGGAAGCGGCGACGCGTCCGGCATCACGAGCACGGTCGAGGACAGCTGGATGGACTACCTGAACGGCGGCGGAAGCCTGTTCCTCGCGAGCAGCGCGTATCTCTCAAGCCGGCCGGGTGCGACGACGTTCACGACCGACTACCTGCACCTGACGACGTGGAACGACGACGTCGGCGGCGCGCTCGTCACCGGCGTTCCCGGGAACGGCGTCACCGACGACATGACGCTGCCCCTCACGACGGCCGTCGCGAGCTCGGACGACGGGATGGGGAATCCGGACTTCCCGGACGACTCGTTCTTCACGCTGTTCGACTCGGCCGAGGGCGCGAAGGGCATCGGCGGCGGCGAGGACGGCCACATCCTGTCGTTCCTGTCGTTCGCATTCGAGAACATCAGCACTGCCGCTCCTGATCCGAACAACCAGAAGACGCTCATCGGTCGCATCATCACGTGGTCCGACGCGATCGCGACGGGCGTCGAGGACGGGGAGGTCGAGGTCGCGCGGGTCTCGCTCGGCCAGAACTTCCCGAATCCGTTCAACCCGGTCACGACGATCGAGTACGCTGTGCCGGCCGACGCGGGTCGCGTCAGCCTGACGGTGCACAACGTGAACGGGCAGGTCGTCCGGACGCTCGTCGATGGCAGGGTCTCGCCCGGCAGCCACACCGTGGCGTGGGACGGGACCGACGACGCCGGCAAGAGCGTGTCGTCCGGCATCTACTTCTCGCGCCTCACGGCGGCCGACGACACCGCGTTCATGAAGATGACGCTCCTGAAGTAGCGCCCGTCACCGGCGGCGCTCGCAGGACTTCTCTTTCCGATATTCGCTGCGTGCCCGGCGCCCGCGACGGGGCCGGGCACGCGCTTGACGGACGGTCCACTTTCAAGGAGCTTCTCGATGAGGGTCTCGCTCTGGGTCGTGGCGGCCGCGCTGCTGGCGACCGTGCTTGCGGCGTCTTCCGGGTACGCGTACCCGCGTGACGACGCGGCCGTGGTGGAGGTGGAGATCCTCTCCCGTGCCGACATCCACCGCCTGAACGAGCTCGGCATGGACATCGTGACGGTGAGGGGAGGGGTGGCGGAGATCGCGGCGATCCCCTCGGAGATCGACGCGCTCTGGGCCAACGGCTTCCGCCCGACGGTCATCTTCGAGCGCATGAGCGACGAGGTGCAGTCGCTGGGCCTTCCCGACAGGGGCGAGTACCACAGCTACACCGAGATCACGAACGACTTCGCGGCGTGGGCCGCGGCGTATCCCTCGATCACCGAGCTCGTCTCGATCGGCGAGAGCGTCCAGCACCGGCAACTCTGGGCCCTCAAGATCACCGACAATCCCGACATCGAAGAGGCCGAGCCCGAGATCCAGTGGATCGGCGGCCACCACGGGAACGAGACGATCGGCATCGAGGTGCCGTACTACATGGCGAAGTACCTCCTCGAGAACTACGGGACAGATCCCCAGGTGACCTGGCTTGTCGACAACCGCGAGATCTGGATCATCCCGATGCTGAACCCGGACGGCCACACGAGCGGCTCCCGCTACAACGCGCAGGGCACCGACCTCAACCGGAACTACCTCTGTCCCGACGGGTGCAGCGCGGGAACCGCGTTCAGCGCTCCTGAGACGCGGGCGCTCCGGGACCACAACATCGGCATGAACCCCGTGACGTCTCTCACGTTCCACTCGGGCGCGGTCTACGTGAACTACCTCTGGGACTACTCCTACGCCGCGACGCCCGACGAGCCGATGATCATCACGATCTCGGACGAGTACGGCTCCCTCTCCGGCCTCCCCGTCACGAACGGGGCCGACTGGTACGTCATCACGGGGAGCTGCCAGGACTGGTGCTACGACACGCGCGGCGAGATCGACACGACGATCGAGCTCTCGGTCGTCAAGGACCCGCCCGCGTATCAGATCGACGGTATCGTCGCCGACAACATCCCCGCCATGCTCTACCAGGCCCGGATGTCCGGTCGAGGGATCCGCGGCCGCGTCTACGACGCCGAGACGCTGGAGCCGCTCTACGCGACGATCAGCATCCCCGAGATCGGGAAGGACGTCTACACCGACCCGGCCGTCGGCGACTACCACCGGATGGTCGAGACCGGGACCTACACGGTCGTGGCGACCGTCGCGGACTACCCGACAGAGACGGTCTACAACGTGAGCGCCAGCCTCGACACGTTCGTCGTCGTCGACTTCGCGATGGAACCGCCGCCGCGCGGGACCGTCGCGGGATACGTCACGGACGACGACGCGAACCCGATCGCCGCCGCCGTCGAGATCACCGATCTCTCCGGCTACACGGCGACGGCCGACGCGGGGACCGGCTACTATGAGATCCCGTTCGTCCCTGCCGGCATGCACACGGTGAAGGCGACCCTCCTGGGCTACCTCAGCCAGGAACACCAGGACGTCATGGTCGAGGACAACACGATCTCCTCCGAGGACTTCGCGCTCGCGACGTCCACCCTCTACGACGACATCGAGTCCGGGCTCGGGAACTGGAACGGAGGCTGGGGCGTGACGACGAGCACCTTCATGAGTCCCGTCACGTCGATGACCGACAGCCCGTCCGGCGACTACGGAAACAACGCGTACACCGTGATGACGCTCGCCGGCCCGATCGATCTGACGGACGCCGAAGACGCCGACCTCTCGTTCTGGCACAGCTACGACACCGAGACCGGCTACGACTTCTGCTACGTCGAGGTGAGCACGAACGGCGGATCGAGCTGGACACAGGTCGCCTCGTTCGACGGCGAACAGCAGGCGTGGACCGAGGAGGTCATCGAGCTCTCGGACTACATCGGGACCGCGGCCTTCAAGGTCCGCTTCGTCCTCGATTCCGACGGCTGGGCGACCGCCGACGGGTGGTACGTCGACGACGTCGGCCTCTTCGTTGGGAGCTCCTCCTCGGGGATCGACGAGGGTGAAATCGCCGTGCGAAGGCTCGCCGTTTCGAACTACCCGAACCCGTTCAATCCCAGGACGAGCGTCCGCTTCGAGCTTCCCGCCGCGGGCCGCGTCGACCTTCGCATCTACGATCCGGCGGGCCGTCTGGTCCGCGCGCTCGTGGCTGACGAGGAGCGCGACGCCGGCGCCCACGAGATCGGCTGGGACGGCACCGACGAGAGCGGCGCCCCCGTGGCGGCCGGCATCTACTTCGTGCGGCTCACCGCCGACGGCCGCGACGCGTCGGGCAAGATGGTGTTGCTGAAGTAGGCGCCCGCTCGAGCGAGCGCTCGAACGAACGAATGCGGGGCGGTCCCATCGCGGGCCGCCCCGCTCTTCGCGGCGCGTCCGGGCGCCGTCCTCCCCGCGCCGCCGCCTCCGTTTTCCGAAAGCCCTTGACACCGGAAATCGCCGGTGGAAGACTACCGCCACCGAGGCGCGTTTCGAGTCCTGCGCGCCCGTGACCGGTCGCGGCCATGAGCGGGAGGGGCCCCGTGAGGCGAGCGAAGATTCTTTTCATCATCATCGCGTTCGTTCTCTGTGCCGGGATCATCGTCGCTCCCAGCCCCGCGGGCCTCAGCCGGGAGGCACAGGGCGCGATCGCGATCTTCGCGCTCTGCTTCGTCCTGTGGGTCTCGAACGCGCTCCCGCTCGCCGTCACGAGCCTCCTCGCCATCGTTCTCCTTCCCGTCCTCCGCGTCGTCTCGCCCGAGAGATCGTTCTCCCTCTTCGGGAGCCCGGTCGTCTTCTTCATTCTGGGAGCGTTCATCCTGGCGGCGGCGCTCATGGGCTCGGGCCTCTCCACGCGGCTCGCGGTCGGGTTCATGCGCCGGTTCGGCCGCACCCCGAGATCGCTCATCGCCGGCGTCATCTTCTCCGGAGGGTTCCTCGCCTTCTGGATGCCGGAGCACGCCGTCGCGGCGATGCTCTTCCCGATCGTGCTCGAGATCGCGCGCGCGCTCGAGATCGTTCCGAAGAAGAGCAGCTTCGGAGCGGCGCTCTTCCTCGCGCTCGCGTGGGGCGCCGTCATCGGCGGCGTCGCGACGTTCCTCGGCGGCGCGAGGGCCCCTCTCGCGCTCGGTATCCTCTCCGAGCACTACGGACGCACGATCGGTTTCCTCGACTGGATGGTCGCCGTCGCCCCGTTCGCCATCGTCCTTCTCGTCGTTGCTCACCTCCTCCTGACGAGGCTCTTCGCGATGGACGTCGAGGACGTCGAGCGGGCCAAGCGGGCGCTCGACGAGAAGGCCCGCTCCCTCGGCCCGCTCTCGCGGCGGGAGAAGGGCGTCGCTCTGATCACGGTCATCACGATCGCCGGGTGGATCCTGGGCGGCCAGGCGCTCGGCCTGGCGTCGATCGCGCTCCTCGCCGCGGTCGCCCTCTTCATCTTCAATCTGATCGACTGGAAGAGCGTCGAGGAGTACGTCAACTGGGGCGTCATCCTGATGTACGGTGGAGCGATGGCGATCGCCGCCGCGCTCCACGAGACGGGCGGGGCGAAGTGGCTCGCCGACGTCGCCATGGCGCGCATGGAGGACCTCCCGAGCTTCTGGATCATCGTCGTCTTCGCGATCTTCGCGGCCTTCCTCACGGAGGCGATCAGCAACGTCGCGGCGTTGGCGCTTCTCCTGCCGATCTGCTTCGGTGTCGCCGACCGCGCGGGCATCGACCCCGTCGTCGTGGTCTACGCCGTCGCCGTTCCGGCGGGGCTCGCGTTCGCCCTGCCGATGGGGACGCCGCCGAACGCGATCGCCTACTCGGCGGGCTACTACCGATTGCGGGAGTCCGTTCTCGCCGGAGCGCTCCTCAAGCTCGTGGCGCTCGCCATTCTGATTATCGTCATGAAGTTCTACTGGCCGCACCTTGGGATCATGTCGTAGGACGGAGGGAGGCCCTTGAAGCGTATACTTCTCATACTCTCACCCATGCGGCTGTCTTCCGGCTGCGTCGACGCCGCGCTCACGGCAGCCGGAGAGGAGAAGGGCGAGCTCGTCGCGTTCTTCATCCTCGATACGTCGATATCGGAGGACGTGCAGGACCGTCTCCAGAACCTCGGGTTCCTCGGCGAGACGCCGAGCGGACAGCTTCTGGCCGTGATGCGGAGCGAGCAGGAGCGGCAGGGGAGGGACGAGCTCGCGCGCGTCCGCCGGATCGCGGAAGACCGCGGGATCGTAGTGAGGACTGAGTTCGTGGAAGGGGAGTTCCTGACCAGATCGCTCGAGGCTGCCAGGCAGGAGTCGGCCGACGCGATCTTCGTGACGAGGCGGGCGAGGCCGGCGATCTCGAGGCTCGTGACCGGCTCGCCGGTGACGAGCCTCCAGAGCTCCGCGCCGTGCCGGGTGCTCGTTCACGAGCGGGGCGGCTCGGACGCCTAGGCCGCCGCGGGACGACCCGTCACTCGGGACGACCCGCCTCCCGGACGACCACTCCGCGATCGTCGTTCCGGACGCCGCCCGGCGTCCGTCCTACCGGCCGAGCGCCTCGAGCTCCTGCTCGAAGCGGGCGAGGAGCCTCGGGTCCTCGGTGAGTTCCATCGCCGTTTCTATCTCTCTCCTGGCTTCGGCCGTCTCTCCCTTCTCGGCCAGAAGGCGCGCCAGGTTCGCGTGGGGCGACGCCAGCTTCGGCCTGAAGGTGATCTCCTTGCGAAGCTCGTTCTCGGCGGCGTCCAGGTCGCCGAGCTCGTAGTAGGCCTCGGCCATGCGGGTGTGTACGTGTTCGACCGGCACCCGTCCCGAGAGCACGGCCTTGAGCGACGCGACGGCCTCGACGTACATCTCGTTCGCGAGGTAGTAGTCGGCCAGCCGCGAGTGGGAGGGGCTGTGTCTCGGGTCGAGCGAGACCGTGCGCGTGAGCGCCGCGATCTCCTCGTCGACGTCGCCCATGTCCCTGTGGATGAGGGCCAGCGTGTAGGCGGCCTCCGCGTTCTCCGGGTCCAGCTCGAGCGCGGTCGTCAGCTCCTCGATCGCGCTGTCGGGGTCGGCGAGGAGCTTGTGCGTCTGTCCGAGTCCGAGGTGTGCCATGCTGTCGTCCGGGTCGAGCGCGATGGCTCTGCGGAAGGCCCTCGCCGCCTCGTTCAGGCGCTCGAGCCTCAGGTGGACGCTGCCGAGGCTCACGTACGCCTGGACGCTCTCCGGATCGACCTCGGTCGCCATCCTGTACGACTCGCCGGCGTCCTCGAGGTCTCCCCGCCGGTAGTGCTGCAGTCCTTCCTGGAGGAGCACGGCCACCTCCGACGACTGCCCAGGATCGACGAGCTCGAAGGTCCCGACCTTCCGGGAGACCTCGGCGAAGCTCGTCCGGGCGAGCTGGCCAAGGAGCGTCGGCGCGAACGCGCCCTGCATGCTGAACCCGGCGCCTACGAGGGCGAACGCCAGGATGGAGAGGATGGCCGGCACGGTGACCGCCGGACGGGTGGTGACGAGGACGAAGCCGAGCGCGCCCACGATGACCCCGGGAGCCAGCAGGATCGGCGCCCTCAGGACGAGCGCCGGCAGAAGGGACGCCACGACGACGGCGATCGCGCCAACGACCGTCGCCCTCTTCTCCCCGAGGAGGTTGACGATGCTCCACCGCTCGTCGCGGTCGGCCGCCGCGGTCCAGAGGTCGCGCGTCGTGAGGGCGAGCGTCGGCACGAAGAGGCAGAGGATGACGACGGCGCCGGGCAGCCAGAGCGCGGCCGCGCCGCCGGCGTACGCCGAGAATCCCAGGAGCACCGAGAAGACCGTCGCCCCGCCGATGAGGAACGATCCGAGCACCGGGAACCTCGAGAGCCTGATCGGCGGCGTGTAGTAGAGGTAGTAGATCGCGAGGACGCCGAGGACGTGCGTCAGCGCCACGTAGCTCACCGAGAGCGCGAAGAGCGTCGCGAACACGAACGCGGAGATTCCGATCTCGAAGAGGTGCTCTCGGGGCGGTCCGGGGGCCGCCTCCGGTCCGTGCTCGTGCAGCTTCCGCAGGGCGACGGCGGCCACGCCCGTGAAGAGCGCCGAAGCCAGGATGCCGCCGACGGCGATCACGTCGAACGGATGGCCGAAGGAGAGGAGACCTCTCGAGTTCAGGAGGAGCCGCGCAGCGAGCACCAGCCCGGCAAACGTCGCGAGCACGTGGTACGGCACCTGGATGGGGTCGAACGTGGCCCTGAGGAGCGCGAACCGCTCCCTGTCGTACATCCGAACCCAGACCGCGAGGATCGGGGCGATCACGATGAGGTCGATCAGCGAGTTCGAGAGGTCGGACATCGCGAACGGCGTCGCGTTGGCGAACGCCCGGTGGACGCTCGCCTTCGCGAAGAAGAACTGGTAGACGTTGGTCACGTCGCCGCCGAAGAGCTTCGTCACCGCCACGGTGATCGGCGGCAGGGCGAAGAAGAAGAACATGGTCGTGTAGATGACGAAGAACGACAGGATCGACCGTGCGACGTTCCGCGTCTTGAGGAACACGTAGTACGCGCCGAGGAGGCAGCCGAGAGCCGCCTCGATCCTGATTCCCGCCGTCGTTCCCTGGAACTCCCGGTACGTGGGATTGAGGAGGTTGAGGAACGCGGGCGCGAGCCCGCCGTCCTTCGGGATCAGGTACCCGATGAGCTCCGGCGCCTCCCTCGTCCGCGCGAACAGGATGTCGATCAGCGGGGGGAGGAGCGTCAGGAGCCACGCGAAGAGCATGAGCTTCGTGACCCGCTCGATCCTCTCGCCCGAGAGCCCCGCGAGGACGACCGAGAGCGTGAGGAGCGGCGCGATGTACGCGAGGGGGTAGTGGATGAAGTACGACAGGAAGTAGAGCGTCTTCTGCTGTCCGGCGACCTGCTCCAGGAAGTGTCTGATCACGATGATGGCTCCCAGGATCAGGAGCCACCTGCCGAGGCTCAACGGTGTGAGCTCGACCCGGTCGACGAGCGCGCGCACCCTGTCGGTCGGGCTTCTTCGGATTGCGTCGTCCAAGCTCTTCCTCTCCTTCTCGGGGCTCTTCATCCCGGAAGCGGCCGCACGACCCGCCGCTCGCAGCACCCCTCCGGCCCGGTCCCAGGGACCGGGCTCCGGTCGAACGGGATGTTATTCTCTGTCCTTGGCGTACAGGTGCAGGTAGATCGCGAACCCGAGACACGCGATCGAGAACCGCCAGAACGTCACCGGAGCGATGCTCCAGAGGAGCCCGTTGGTGGTGAGCTTGAGAGCGCCTCCGATCAGGAAGACCACTGCGGCAAGCACGGCCAGCACGAACGAGAGGAGCTTCACGGATCCTTCCTTTCCACCTGCCACGGGCCACATATCACGCAACGTCACCTAGAGCCTACGCTTGCGGGCTCGGCGATGTCAAGCCGGTTGCTCGGAGGGCCTCGGAAGGGCGCGCTTCATACTTGACCTCGTGATGGGAGAGTCTTAGAATGCGGCGAAAGACGTGCGTTCACACGAGAAGGACCGGGGAGTTGCCCACGCCATGACCGAACGTATCGACGATGCGGAGATGCAGGAACTCCTGGGGGCGGAGGAGCACAAGCTCGAGATGCTGAGGGAGCTTGTCGACAGCGCCTGCGCGGAGATCGAGGGAGGCAGGCTCGACCGGCAGGAGGCCACCGTCCTGGCCCAGCGCGTCAGGCGCCAGGCTCAGGAGATCATCCCCGATCTCATGGACAAGTTCGATCTGATCTACGCGAGTCGCTTCGAGAGACTGATTGCGCAGTACATCGATGAGCGTGCCCGGAAGAGCGAGAGCGCGTAGGCTCTCCGCCGCATCTGGAAACGGGCCACCCGAAGAGCGGAAGCTCCGGGTGGCTCTTCTGTCTTGGGGAACGAAGGCCGCGACCGACAGACGGCCCGCCGCCTCGTCCCGCGACCGTCGGGACGGCCCCACGGCCCGAAACCTTTTGACCGCCTCGGGGGCCTGTGATACCGTGCGAGATCGATCCACGATGCTCGCAGCCGCGCCCGTCGCACGCAGAGGCGCGTCCGCACGACGCCCGATCCCCGCGCGCGGGGAGCGACCGAACGGAGAAGAACCGAGATGAGGATCGCCGTGCTGGCGAGCGGCAGTTCGGGAAACGCCATCGCCGTCTCTTCGGGCGGGACGAGCCTCCTCGTGGACGCCGGCTTGTCGCGGAGGCGCACCTCGGAGGCGCTCGCGACGTCCGGCATCGACGCGGGAACGCTCGCGGGCATCCTGGTCACGCACGAGCACTCCGACCACGTGAGCGGCCTCGGCCCCGTTGCGAGGCACTTCGAGCTTCCCATCTACACGACGGCCGGTACCCACGCGGCGGTCGACGGCAGGGCCGGGCGGTGTCCGGAGCGCGTCGTCGTCGAGCCGGGCAACGAGTTCGAGATCGGCGATCTCGCGATCTCGCCGTTCGCGGTGAGCCACGACTGCGCCGAGCCGGTCGGATTCTCCGTGACCGACGGCACGACGCGTGTCGCGATCGCGACCGACCTCGGTGTCGTCGGGAAGAGCGTCCGCCGTCACATCGCGATGGCGGACTGCGTGGTGCTGGAGTTCAATCACGACGAGCAGATGCTCATCGACGGGACGTACCCCTGGCCGCTGAAGCGGCGCATCATGAGCAACGTCGGCCACCTGTCCAACGGGACGGCGGCGCAGGAGCTCGAGCGTCTGGCGGACGGGCCCATGTCGGTGCTCATCCTCGCCCACCTGTCGAAGGAGAACAACACGCCGGGGCTCGCGATGGAGAGCGCCCGCGGGGTTCTGGACACCGTCGGCCGAGCGGACGTCGAGATCTACCTTGCGCCGCAGCACGACTGCCTCGGTACGGTAGAGATCTGATCCGACGACCGTCCTGGGAAGACACGCATCGGGAGGGAGCACGGGGGCATCATGCACAAGATAGCAGTGGTGGGTACGGGCTACGTCGGACTCGTCGGCGGGGCAGGCCTCGCCGATTTCGGCAACGAGGTGACCTGCGTCGACCAGATCGAGGAGAAGATCGCGCGGCTCACGGCGGGTGAGATCCCGTTCTACGAGCCGGGCCTCTCCGAGGTCGTCACGAGGAACGTGAAGGAGGGGAGGCTCTCGTTCACGACCGACTTCGCGTCGGCGGTTCGCGAGAACGACGTGATCTTCATCGCCGTCGGGACGCCGGAGGGCGAGGGTGGGGCCGTCGACCTCTCGCAGGTCGACGCGGTGGCGCGGGACATCGGCGAGCAGATGGACGGGTACCGGGTCATCGTGCAGAAGAGCACCGTCCCGGTCGGGACCGCCCGGCGGCTCAGGAAGATCATCGGGGAGACCCAGGGGGCGAAGCACGAGTTCGACGTCGTCTCGAACCCCGAGTTTCTCCGCGAGGGATCGGCGGTCGAGGACTTCATGCGTCCCGACAGGGTCGTCGTGGGAGCGGACACCGAGAGGGCCAAGGAGGTCATGCGGAGCATCTACGCTCCGCTCTACCTCATTCGCACGCCGATCGTCGAGACGACGCCCGAGTCGGCCGAGCTCATCAAGTACTCCTCGAACGCGTTCCTGGCGACGAAGATCTCGTTCATCAACGAGATCGCGAACCTCTGCGAGAAGGTCGGCGCCGACGTCCAGGTCGTCGCCTACGCGATGGGGCTCGACGGCCGAATCGGGCCGAAGTTCCTCCACGCCGGGGCCGGCTACGGCGGATCGTGCTTCCCGAAGGACACGAAGGCGCTCGTCCGGATTGCCGAGGCCGCCGGGGCGGAGGCGCGGATCGTGGACGCCGCGGTCACCGTCAACCGGAACCAGAAGGAGAGGATGGTCGACAAGGTCGTCGAGGCCGCCGGCGGCGACGTCTCGGGGAAGACCGTGGGGCTTCTCGGCCTGTCGTTCAAGCCCAACACCGACGACATGCGCTGCGCCGCCTCGATCGTGCTCGTCGAGGGGCTCCTCGCGCGCGGCGCCAGGGTGAAGGCGTTCGACCCCGCGGCCGTCAAGAATGCGAGCGCCATCATGCCCGACATCGAGTACGTCACCGAGCGCTACGAGACCGCCGAGGGCGCCCACGTGCTCGTCCTCGTCACCGAGTGGAACGAGTTCCGGCAGCTCGACTTCGACCGCCTGAAGGAGATCATGGCCGAGCCGGTCGTCGTCGACCTCAGGAATATCTACGATCCGGATGAGGTCGTGGATCACGGCTTCCGTTACGTCGGTGTCGGCCGCCCGAACAGGTAGCGGCCGGCTCCGCGAGGAGGAGACGATGGTGACCGGCAACGAGGCAGCCGGCGGCGCCGGGGGAGGGAGCCTGCCCACGGGCGTCAGGGCCCGGCGGCTCATCGACGGCGTCAGGATCAAAGAGCTTCGGCTCCTGCCCGACGAACGCGGCTACCTGATGGAGATGCTGCGGTCCGACGACGACATCTTCCAGAAGTTCGGCCAGGTCTACCTCTCGGTCGCCTACCCGGGCGTGGTCAAGGGCTGGCACTATCACAAGGTCCAGACTGACTTCTTCACGATCGTCAAGGGCATGATGAAGGTCGTGCTCTACGACGGGAGGCCGGACTCGCCGACCCACGGGGAGATCAACGAGTTCTTCATGGGCGAGCTCTGCCCGCTGCTCGTCACGATTCCCCCGGGTGTGCTGCACGGCATGAAAGCGATCGGAGCCGAGCCCGGGTTTCTCGTCAACTGCCCCACGGAACCCTACCGCTACGACGACCCGGACGAGTACCGGGTCGATCCTCACGGAGGCGACGTCCCGTACGACTGGGACCTCAAGGACGGCTAAACCCGCCGCCACCGGAACCGTTGACTCGCTCTCGCCGACCGGGTTATCATCGGACGAGCTTCGGAGACGCGATCCCGTCACCCGGGCGTCCGGCTGATGGGGGTCGCGTTCCCCCGGCGCGCGCACTCTAGGAGACGAGCTTGAGCCTCTGCACATCCCTCATCTTCCTGCTTCTTGCGGTCGCGGCGCCCATCGGCGGCGCCGAGGAAGAGGCGGTCGAACAAGAACCCCTTCTCATCGAACAGCAAATGATGGAGGCTCCG
Source organism: bacterium (assembly GCA_025774245.1). Classification (GTDB taxonomy): domain Bacteria; phylum Joyebacterota; class Joyebacteria; order Joyebacterales; family Joyebacteraceae; genus JALGVN01. The sequence continues at coordinate 141,422 of JALGWI010000002.1, read as the reverse complement.
CCACCCGCGCCGCCACGCGCGCCGACGGTCGCGCTCGACGCGCCGATCGACCGTGCCGGGTATCTGATCGGTCCCAGCGACGTGTTCGCGCTGAAGCTCTGGGGCGAGGTCAGCCTGACGGTTTCGCTCGAGGTGACGCCGGAGGGCAACTTCCTCCCGCCGGTCGGCGGTCCCCTGACGGTGGCCGGGCTCACGATCGACGAGGCGACTGAGCTGCTCAGGACGAGGCTCGGCGAATACTACCGCGAGATCCACATGACCCTCACCCTCGTGTCGCCGAGGGCGGTCGCCGTCCACGTGACCGGCGCCGTGGAGCGCCCGGGGCAGTACGAGGCGACGGCGGCGATGCGCGTCTCGGCCGTGATCGACCTGGCCGGGGGCATCGTGGAGGAGGGGTCGCAACGCACCATCGCGATCTCCGGGTTCGACGGGCGCGAGCGCACCGCCGATCTGGTGCGCTACCGTCACCTGGGAGACCTTTCGGCCAACCCGCTCATTATGGAGGGGAGCCGCGTCCACGTTCCGTTCCAGCGCCGCGCGGTGACCGTCGTGGGGGCGGTGCACCGTCCGGGAACCTACGAACTGGTCGAGGGGGACGGCCTTCAGAGCATGCTCGAGCTCGCCGGCGGCGTCCGCCCCGAGGCGAACCTCGGGGACATCGAGCTCGTGAGGTTCCGAGAGGACGATCCGACGGCCTACTTCACGACCTCGATCGATCTCAGCGGTACCGATCCCGACAAGAGCCGGGACGTGGGACTCGCGGGCGGCGACAGGGTCTTCGTGCGCGAGATCGAGCACTGGCACGACGACAGCCGCGTCGAGATCGAGGGGGAGGTCGCGTACCCGGGCACGTACTCGCTCGTCGAGGGCGAGGACACGCTGACCGATCTCGTCGAGAGGGCCGGCGGGCTGACCCAGGCGGCCGATCTCTCGGGGGCGGTCCTGAGGCGACGGGCGGCCTCCCTGGAGGAGACGGCCATCGATCGGGCCGTCACCCTCATCGAGGGTTTCGGGCGAGCCCAGCTGTCCGAGGAGGAGTACTCGTTCCTCTCGTCCCAGAAGATCGAGCTGGCCGACCAGGTCTCCGTCGACTTCGTGGCGCTCCTCGAGGAAGGGGACGCTGCGGAGGACGTGCGTCTCCTGAACGGCGACCTCCTGACGATCCCGCGCGCGCTCCACGTGGTGCGCGTGAGCGGCGCCGTGCGCGACCCGGGGTTCGTGAAGCACGAGCAGGGCGCCGACGTGGAGCACTACCTCGCGCTCGCCGGCGGGTACACGAGCGACGCGTACAAGAGCCGCGTACGGATCGTGAAGTCCCAGTCGGGCAGCCGCGTGCGACCGTCGAAGGACGTCGCGATCGAGCCCGGCGACACCGTGTGGGTGCCGAGGACCCCGGATCGCGACTGGTGGGAGATCACCAAGGAGGTCCTCATCGCTCTCGCGCAGGTCGCGACGATCTACCTCGTGATCGACAGCGTCAACAGGTAACCGCATCACTCGGGAAGGACCGGGATGCCCGAACGAGACACGAAGCCCATCGCCGACTACGTCTCCGTTCTCATCAGGTGGCGGCGTGTCGTCGCGCTGAACGTGATCGTGATCGCCGTCGTGACGGCGGTCGTCTCGCTCATCGTTCCGAAGTGGTACACCTCGACGGGGTCGATCCTGCCGTCCCAGGCAGGCGCCGCCGATCTGGGGATCATGTCGCTCGTCGAGACGGCGCTCCCGCTGCTTCGGATCCCGGGCATGTCGGGTTCCTCCGAGGTCGTGCTCGGCATCCTCTTGAGCCGCACGATCGCCGAGGACGTGATTGTCGACAACGACCTCGAGGAGGTCTACCGGACCGAGACGATCGACGAGACGATCGAGGCGCTGAGCAAGCACACCGACGTCACCATGGACGAGAACAGCGTCCTGACGATCGAGGTGGAGGCCCGCGATCCCGGCCGCGCGGCGAACATGGTGTGGTCCTACATCAACGCGCTCGAGCGCTACAACCTGCAGGCCCGGTCGACGGCAGGGAAGAGGGCGCGGGAGTTCGTGGAGGGCCGTATCGAGAAGACGATGGAGAACCTCTCGAACGCCGAGGTGCTCCTTGCGAACTTCCAGGAGGACCACGGCAGCATCAGGATGGACGAACAGGCGACGGCGAGTATCGCTGCTCTCGCCGAGCTCGAGGCGCGCGCCGCGCAGACGGAGATCAAGCTCGGGATCGTCAGGAGCTACGCGACGGAGGGCCATCCCGAGGTGACGAGGCTGAAGACCGAGCTCCGCGAGTACCGTGAGGCGATCGAGGCCATGCGGACCGGTGTGGGGGGCGAGGAGGCGGACGGGCGTAGCACCTTCGCGCCGCTCGTCTCGCTGCCGGACCTCGCGCTGGAGTACGCGAGGCTCTACCGGGACGTAGAGGTCCTGAGCAACGTCTACCTCTTCCTGGTTCAGGAGCTGGAGGCCGCGAAGCTCCAGGAGGCGAGGGACACTCCGACCGTCCAGATCCTCGACGAGCCAGCTCCGCCAGAACGCAAGAGCAGGCCACGGCGGACCGTCATGGTGATCGTCGCCGCCCTGATCGGCCTCATCGTCGGTTCGGCGATGGCCTTCTTCCTCGAGTTCCTGTCGACCTCCGACCAGTCGAATCCGACGCGGCGGACTCTCGACGCCGCCATCGCGGCGTTTCGCGGCGACGTTGCCCGAATGCGTGGCCGCGGCTCCGGTCCTCCGTCGCACGACGCGTGACGGGCCGTCGAGCCCGGGGAGCACACGAGCAGTCACCCATGCGATCCCCAACAGCATTCCCCGACGCCGCGGCCGGAGGCCGGTGGCGGATCGACGGCGAGCGGCCGTGGCGCTCCTGGCCGGTGGCCGGCGTCATCGCGGCGGCCGCGGCCCTCGTGGCCGCGCAGGTGTGGATCTCCGTCGTCGGATCCCGTGAGCCGCTGGGGCTCCTCGCGGCCATCCTCTACGTCGTCGCCTTCGTGGTCTCCTTCCGGAACACGATGTCCGGTCTCGCTCTCGTCATCCTCGTCCAGGTGCGCGTCCTCCAGGGCACGGAGGGCATCATCCTCGAGGAGATCGCCTACGCGGGGCTCTTCTTCGCGACGGTGGCGGGCTGGTTCCTGCGGCGCGGCTCCTCGGTCGACGGAGGGCACGTCCTGCGCTCCCGCCTCGGACGCACGATACTCCTCTTCCTGGCGTTCTGCCTCGTCTCGATCGTGCAGACGCTCCTGTTCAAGGGTGAGGCGGAGTGGTGGTTCCGCGACTTCATCCGGTTCTCGTACCTCCTTCTCTTCTTCCCGGTCGCCGGCGTCGTCAGGACGAAGCGCGACGCGGTCACGCTCCTGACCTGCTTCCTCCTCGTGATCGGGTTCCACGCGTTCGTCGCTATCTTCTGGTACCAGGAGGCCGTCGCGGCCGCGACGCTCCAGCAGGTCAGGTACATGAGGGTGCCGTTCCACGAGATCTTCGCGACGTCGACGTTCGTCGTGGCGTTCGCCTTCTTCCTGCACGCGAGGTCGAAGCGCGCGCTCGCGCTCTCGATGCTCGTCGGCCTCGTCGGCGCGCTCACGCTCGCCGTCTCCCTGAGCCGCAGCTACTGGGTCGCGGCCGTTCTCGCCCTCCTCCTCGTCTTCGTGTTCTCTGAGCGACGTCCCGGCAGGGCGCTGGCGTTCGTCGCGCTTCTCGTCCTGCTCTTCGCCGGCATCGGCTTCGCGGCCTTCGGGAGCAAGATGATCGAGGTCGTCTCGTCGCTCTCGGAGCGGGCATCGACGATCGGGGCACCGCTCCGGGCCCTCTCGATGCTCGAGCGGGGTGCGGAGTCGTCCGCGTGGCTCGAGCGCGTTCCGGGAAGCCCCATCATCGGCCACGGCCTCGGGGCGCACGCCTCCTACATGTCGCCCATCCACGGGTACGTGGTGACGCGCACGTTCGCGCACAACGCGTATCTCTTCCTCCTGTTCAAGCTCGGGATCGCCGGCACGATCTTCTTCTTCGCCTGGTATCTCACGGGCGTCGGAGTGACTTGGCGCGCGATGCGCCGGGCGCGCGGCCCGTACGAGCGCGCGGCCATGGCCGGCGGCCTGAGCCTCCTCCTCGCGTTCATCCCGCTCTCGGTCACGTATCCGCAGTACTACGAACGGGCCTCGATGCTCGTCATCGTCCTCATCGTCGGTGTTGCGCAGGCCTTCCTGCTTCGCGACGCCGCGCCGCGCCGCGAAGCGGCGCCGGACCGCGCCTCCGCCCCGTCCGCGCCGGACGGCGGCGGCGACGCCCCCACGTAGCACCGGACGTAGCACGAGACGCAGCGGCGGACGATCGGCCCGCCGTGAACGGAAGCAGGCGCTCCCTACGGAGCGCCCGCGTCGTCTTCGTTTCCAGCTGGATTCCCGTGATCCGAAGTGCACCCGCCGACCCGAGCCTCACCGGCGTCAGGAAGCAGCCCTCGCCCCCAGGCGCGACAGGAAGCGGCCCGCCGGCGCGGGGAGCGCCGCCACGAGCCCGTCGTCGAGCGGGGGGAGCGGCCTCAGTACCGCCAGGACCCCCAGGTAGATCGCGCCGAAGGCGGCCGCGTGCAGGGCGAGCTCGCCCCAGCCCGACGGCCTCGCGAGGATCGACGGAACGAGCGCCACGGCGAGGGCCGCGAGCGTTCCGGCGATGTGCCGGAGCGGGAACGGAACCCCGAGCGAGCGTCTCGCGGTCGCGGCCTCCAGGACGAACGCGGTCCCGCCGACGATGCCCGTTCCGAGGAGCGCCCCGAGCGGTCCCCACGCGCGGATGAGGAACATGTTGAGGACGACGTTCGCGATCCCCGCCACGACGCGGATCCGGACCAGCCTGGCGATGTGGTCGGTCGACTGAAGCGCCGTCGCGCTCGTCTCGCCTCCGAAGAGCCAGCCGACGGTCATGGGCACGGCGAAGGCCTGCAGGAGGAGCGCCGCGTCGGCGTAGCGCGGTCCGTAGATGGCGAGCACGCACGCCTTCGCGTTGACGATGAGAAAGAGCACCGTCGGTACGACGGCGACGCTTGTGAGGACGACGACCGACCGCCAGAGGGTCCCGACCGTCTCCGGACGCGACCGGTGTCGCTTCGCGAAGAGCGTGAGCGCAATGCCGAAGAGGCCGATCGTGAACGCGGCCGCGACGGTTCGCGCGAGCGAATACGCGACGTCGTAGAGCGCGACCTCCGTCTGGCTGTGGCGGATCGCGTTCAGGAGGATCACGTCCGACGATCGCCCGAGCCCGAAGCTCACCGCTCCGAGGATCGAGGCGTGCGCGGCGAACGCGAGCACGGGGCGGATCGAAACGACGCTCGACGGGCCGCGGAAGTAGTGCGCGGTGCGGGTGATGTACGCGATGAGGAGAACCGCGCTCGTCACGCCGATCAGGAGCATGATCTCGCGAACCCCGGCGTCCCTCCTGAGGAGGACGTACGCGAGGAGGAGGTTCGCCGCGCGGAAGACGAACGTGTAGATCCCGACGATCCTGGTCCTGAGGAAACTCGTCAGAACGCTCGAGGCGAACGTGACGAGGCTCTGCGTCACGAGATAGAGCACCGTCACGGCGAGGATCGGCGCGAGCGCTTCGTTCCCGAACCACTGGGAGATCCATCCTCTCCCGAGAAAGACCGCGACGGTGAGGACACTGACGAGGATCGTCCTGGCGAGGAGAAGGGAGCGCAGGAGCGGCGGAATCTCGAGCCCCCCGTCCGGCGAGGCCGACGCGGCGCCGAGGTATCTGTTGAGGGTTTTGTCGATCCCGACGGACGAGAGGACGAGCACGAGCGTGGCGATGCTGAGCACCGACGCGTAGCTCCCGTACCCCTCGGTGTCGAGCATGCGGGCCAGGAGCACCGAGAAGAGGTAGGCCAGCCCGAAGTCGCCGACCCTGGCGATGGTGTTCCACACGTAGCTCTCGAAGTACCGCTTCGACGGCGGGTGCGGGCTCCGGTCGGGGCGTGACTCTTCAGCGCTCATGCGGGCGTTCTCGCCTCCCGTTCGCGCACGATCCGTTCACAGGCCTCGACGAGGGGAGGCCTGTCGGCGAGCGCGTCGTGCTTCGCGGCCGCGAGCTCCCGCGCCTTCTCGCCGAGCGCGCGCCGCTCGGCGCCGGACCCGAGGACCCGCACGACGGCCTCCGCGAACTCGTCCGGCCTGTCGGCGACGAGCAGGTGCGTGCCGTTCTCGACCTCGAGACCCTCGCAGCCCTTCGACGTCGTCACCACCGCGCACCCGACGGCCATCGCCTGCACGATCTTCACCCGAACGCCGCTCCCGATGCGGAGCGGGACGACGAGTACGCGAGCGCGCTTGAAGAAGGGCGTCGCGTCTTCGACCCTGCCGTGGACGCGCGTGTATGGGCTCTCGTCGTCGAGCGCGCCGACCCAGGGCGGGGCGCCGGCCCCGACCACGGCCAGGTCGGTCCCGGGTCGCAGGCGCCGGATCCTGGGCGCGATGTCGTCCATGAACCACGCGAGGCTGTCGAGGTTCGGGGCCCAGCCGAGGTAGCCGATGAAGAGCATGTCGAACTCCTCGGCCTCGTCGCCCTCCGCGAGGGCGGCGACGTCGAGGGCGATCGGGACGATCTCGACCTTCGCATCTGGCGCGAGGTCGAGGAGCCCCGATCGATCGGTCTCGGTGTAGACGAACACGCGGTCGAAGCGAGGAGCGAGGCCGCGCTCGAACGCGACCATCTTCCGCCACTGGATGCGGCCGTAGAGCCGGGCCGCCGGGCCCGGCAGGTGGCGCCAGTAGAGCTCCATGATGGTCGACTGGACGTTCGGGGCGAACAGGACGCACGGCGCTGACGTGTGCGCCCGGACGGTCGCGAGCCTCGTCGCGGCGTGTATGCTGTTCGCGATGACGAGGTCGAAGGTCTCTGCGTCGAGGAGCTCCCGCACCGCCCGGTCGGCGGCACGCGACGCGTATCTACGGATCGGCCAGGGGAGCGGGTCGAAGAGGTTCGCCAGGTACCTCGGGACCGACGCGTCGGGGACATCGCGCACGGCGACGATCCGGGCGATCTCCGAAAGCTCGGCCGGGTCGGTCTCGGTGTCGCCGCGGGGGACCAGGCAGAGTGCGGTGACCTCGTGGCCGGCCCTCGTGAGCTGCACGATCCGGTAGAAGCTCGAAATCTGACCGCCGATCATCCGCCGCTCGGGGAATCCCTGCGTGATGTAGAGGATCTTCATGTCGCGCGAGCCCCTTCCGGAGGCGTCGGGGAAGACCGGGATCCCGACGGCCCGATGGTATGCCACCCCACGGGCGGCGGTCAACCGAAAAGCCCTTTGCGGTACCTCGTAACTTCCCACGGCAGAAGGGTTTTTGCCCGTCACACCGAGCGCGGCATGGCGCTTGCACGGGTGGGGACGCGCCCGCCCTGGTCGAGCGGCGGCCGGGCTCTTTCATGTTGCCAACGGTCGAACCGGTCCCTATACTGTGTGTCTACGGTTGAATCGAACAGCCCGAGCTTGCGTCTGTTCTTCTGTGAGCCGTGCGCGGTCGGAAAGGCATAGGTCGGATGAAGACACTCGTCACTGGCGGGGCCGGGTTCATAGGATCGCATCTGGTGGAGGCCCTGCTGTCGCGAGGCGACGAGGTCTGGGTCATCGACGATCTCTCCACCGGCCGGTTCGAGAACATCGCTCATCTCGAGAGCCACCCGAAGTTCCACTACACGATCGACACGATTCTGGACGAGCGCGTCGTGGCCGAGACGACGGCCAAGGTCGACGTGGTCTTCCACCTTGCCGCGGCCGTGGGCGTCGCCTACATCATCGACAATCCCTTGAAGTCCCTCGAGACCAACATCAAGGGCACCGAGCTCGTCCTCCAGCAGGCCAACGAGGGGAAGAAGATGGTCGTCGTCTTCTCCACGTCGGAGATCTACGGGAAGGCCAACTCCCAGCCCTGCAAGGAGACCGACGACCGGATCCTGGGCGCGACGACGATCTCGCGCTGGGGCTACTCGGCCTCGAAGGCGATCGACGAGTTCCTCTCCCTCGCGTACCACCGCGAGAAGAAGCTTCCGGTCATCATCGTCCGGTGCTTCAACACGTGCGGCACCCGGCAGACGGGCCAGTACGGCATGGTGATCCCGAGGTTCGTCAAGCAGGCCCTCCTGGATCACCCGATCACGATCTACGGCGACGGGAAGCAGACCCGCTGTTTCTGCGACGTCTCCGACGTCGTCCGCGGCGTGCTGGGCCTCGTCGAAGAGCCGTCGGCGAACGGTGAGGTCTTCAACCTCGGCAGCGACGAGGAGGCTTCGATCGAGGATCTCGCCAACAGGGTCAAGGAGCTCACGGCGAGCGGGTCACCGATCGATTACATACCGTACGAGAAGGCCTACGAGCAAGGGTTCGAGGACATGAGGCGGAGGGTACCGGACCTCACGAAGATCAAACAGACCATCGGCTACGAGCCGCAGGTGAGCCTCCAGGAGCTCCTGGAGCGCGTCGTCGCGGACTTCAAGAAGTAGGAGCGCTGCGCCGGGGCCGCCCCGATCCCCGGCGAGAGGCCGCACGTCTCGGGGGGAGGTGAACGCCAGGGAAAGAGCTTGACAGCTGTGTTACTGTTCGGAGTGATTCCCGCGTCACGGGACGAGTAGGACAGGGAACTGTCATGGTCTTTCTTTGCGCTTTCGGACTGTCCTTGCTGGCGGTCCTGGCCCTCACCCCCGCGGTCCGCAGCCTGGCCACGCGCCTGCGTTTTCTCGATTTTCCCAGTCAGAGCAAGGTGCACATCCGGCCCACGCCGCTCATGGGCGGGATTGCCGTTGCGCTGGCGAGTCTGTCGGCCGCGGCCGCGGCGCTCGCGCTGATCGAGTGCCCCTACAGCGCGAGGATCGTCGGGTTCATGTCCGGCGGTCTCATCATCCTGGTGCTCGGCCTCGCGGACGACGCGAACGGCATGAGGCCGGCGGTCAAGCTGACCGGGCAGACGGCCGCCGCGGCGGTGATGCTCCTCTCCGGCGGCGTGCAGGGCCTGCCGCTCCCGGCTCCCCTGGCGTTCTTCCTGGCCCTCTTCTGGATGGTGGGCCTCATGAACGCCTTCAACTTCCTCGACAACATGGACGGGATCACGTCCGGACTCGCGGCGATCGCGACGTTCGGCATCTTTACGCTCGCGCTCGGCCAGGGGAACACCTACACGGCGATCGCGGCCATCTCGGTGGCCGGCGGCACCCTCGGTTTCCTGCGATACAACTTCTCGCCGGCGTCGATCTTCCTCGGCGACGCCGGGAGCCTCTTCCTCGGCTACGTCGTGGGCGGGCTCTCGCTCCGCGCGGTGGCCTACGCCGAGGCGGGCTCGGCGTCGCTGCTGATTCCCGTCCTGATGCTCGGCTACCCGATCTTCGACGCGTTCCTCGTGACGGTCTCGCGCCTCAGGGACGGCCGCGACGTCGCGCAGGGCGGGCGGGACCACAGCTCGCACCGCCTCGCGCGCCTCGGTATGACCCCGAGACAGACGGCAACGACGATCTACCTGATATCGGCGTCGCTCACCGGCGCCGCGGTCTACCTGGCCCTCTACCAGATGGGTCGCCCGTACCTCGTCGGTCTCGCGGTGCTCGCGGCCGCGGGGGGCATGGCGCTCCTCGGGCTCAGGCTCTTCCGCGTTCCGGTGCCGGAGGAGGCCGCACAGGTTCTGGAGACGGCGACGCTGCTGCGCGAACCGACGGAGGATGAAGTCCGTCTCCTCGCCGGACGCCGCCCCGCGCCCCCGGACCGCGCGAGCGAGAGGGAACCCGCACGAGAACCATCCCGGGAGAGAGTCAAATCACACTGAGCGTGCGAGCCGATGGGGCGCGCTGACGGGCGGATGCGTCTATGCTCGATCTGAGATTCATACGGGCGAACCCCGAGCTCGTCGCGAAGGCGATTCGCGACAAGGGCGAGAAGGCCGACCTCGGTGGTCTCCTTTCGATCGACGAGGAGGTGAGGGCGCTTCTCGTCGAGTCCGAGGCGCTCAAGCGCGAGAGGAACGTCGAGAGCGAGAAGATCGCGGTGCTCAGGAAGGAGGGCGCCGACGCCTCCGCCGAGATCGCCCGCATGCGAGACGTCTCCGGGCGGATCAAGGAGTACGACGAGAAACTCGCTGCGCTCCGGGTCGACCTGACGGCGGCAGCGCTCACGATCCCGAACGTGCCGCACGAGTCGGTGCCGGTCGGCGCCGACGAGGACGAGAACGTCGCCGTCCGCTCGTGGGGAGAGCCGCGGTCGCTCGTGGCCGATCCGGTCCCGCACTGGGAGATCGGCGAGACGCTCGGGATCCTGGACATCAAGGGCGCGAGCCGCATCGCGGGGTCGGGCTTCGTCGCGTTCACCGGAACGGGAGCACGGCTCGAGCGCGCCCTCATCGCGTTCATGATCGATCTCCACGTGAACGGCCACGGGTACACCGAGGTCTCGCCGCCGTTCGTCGCCAACAGGGCCGCGATGGAGGGAACGGGCCAACTGCCGAAGCTCGAGTTCGACATGTACCACTGCTCCGAGGACGACCTCTTCCTCATCCCGACGGGCGAGGTCCCGCTGACGAACCTGCACCGGGACGAGATCCTCCAGGGCGAGCGTCTGCCCGTGAAGTACGTCGCCTACACCCCGTGCTTCCGCCGCGAGGCCGGATCGTACGGGAAGGACACGCGTGGGCTCCTGCGCGTCCACCAGTTCGACAAGGTCGAGATGGTGAAGCTCGTCGAGCCCGAGACGTCGTACGACGAACTCGAGGCGCTGACCTCGAACGCCGAAGCCGTCCTCGAGGCGCTCGACCTTCCGTACCGCGTGAAGGTCCTCTGCACCGGCGACCTCTCGTTCTCGGCCGCGAAGTGCTACGACATCGACATCTGGTCGGCGGGCGTGAAGCAGTGGCTCGAGGTCTCCTCGTGCAGCAACTTCGAGGACTTCCAGGCCAGGCGCGCCGGTCTCCGGTACCATCCCGCCGGTGGCGGGAAGGCGCGGTACGTCCACACGCTGAACGGCTCGGGCGTCGCCATGGCGAGGACCGTCGTCGCGATCCTCGAGAACTACCAGACCGACCGAGGCACGATCGTCGTGCCGGAGGCGCTGCGACCGTACATGAACGGCCTCGAGGAGATCACCTAGCCGGTGGACGGGTCGGGAGCCGCCGTCAGGGAGGGCGACGCCGCCTCCAGAAGGGGAGAGCACCTGAGAGGCCGGGACGTCCGGCCTCTTCTCGTTCGGACCGCTGTCGCTCCGCGGGTGACCTTGACTTGGCCCGCAAGGGTCGCTAGACTGTCCAATGAACGGCTGTATCGTGTCTTACGGGGGAATCGCCCATGCGGTCTCGAGGAAGAGGACTGGCCAGCGGTGAGCAGCTCGGGGTCGTGAGGTCGAGGGCCTACGTCTTCGTGGCGATCTGCGTCCTCGCGATCGCCATCCTCTTGTATACCAACAGCCTGATTCACAGGCTCGAGGTCCAGGCGGCGACGCTCTCCCGGTCGATCGCCGGCCTCTGCGCCACCGCCACGTACGCGGCCAGGGAGAACGTGGAGCTCCGTGAGGTCTTCACCGAGCTCATCGAGCGGATCAACTTCCCGATCGTCATCACCGACGTGCGGGGCATCCCGATCACGTGGAAAGGGCTTCCCATCGAGCTCGATCCCTACGACGTCACGCACCAGGAGTACATGGACGCCGACCCGTTCGGGGCCACCGGCTCGTCTCTCGACGAGGTGATCCGGTTCACGCGGGAGCTCGATCGGCAGCACGCGCCGATCCCCATGACCCACCCGGGGGGCGACGCGGTCGTGGGCTACATCCACTACGGCGAGTCGAGCATGATCCGCGAGATGCGGTACATGCCGGTCCTCGAGCTCCTGGCGTTCGGGGTGCTCGTGTCGCTCGGCTTCCTCGGCTTCCGGAACGCCAAGCTGGCGGAGCTCCGGTCGATCTGGGTCGGCATGGCGAAGGAGACGGCCCACCAGCTGGGCACGCCGATCTCGTCCCTCATGGGCTGGGCCGAGCTGATCAAGGAGTCCGCCGCGACGGGATGCGACGTCGCGGAGATGGCGCGCATGTCCGACGAGATGCAGCGCGATCTCGCACGGCTCGAGAAGATCTCGCTCCGGTTCAACCAGATCGGTTCGGTCCCGAAGACGAAGCGCCAGGACGTGGTCGTCGTGCTGCGCGACGCCGTCGACTACCTGAGGCGTCGGCTCGCCGCGCTCGGCAAGGACGTCGACGTCAAGGAGTCGTACGGCGAGATCCCGCCCGTCGAGATCAACCGCGAGCTCATGGAGTGGGTCATCGAGAACCTCGTGAAGAACTCCGCCGAGGCGCTCGGCGGCGAAGGCGGCGTGATCGAGATCGCGACGGAGTACTCCAGGAAGGACGCGGCCGTGAAGATCCTCTTCACCGACAACGGCAAGGGGCTGACGCCGGCCGAACGGCGGCGGATCTTCCTCCCCGGGTACTCGACGAAGCGCAAGGGCTGGGGCCTGGGCCTCCCCCTGTCGCGGAGGATCATCGAGGAGTATCACAAGGGCCGGCTCTACATCGGATGGTCGGAAGCCGGCAAGGGGACGACGTTCGTCGTCTCCCTCCCGACCTGCTAGGACGGATCGGCGACGCGAGCGTGCGGCCCGGGGTCTCCCGGACCGAGCGAGGATGGAAGCGACAGAGAGAGGCGGACTCGGATGAATGCGACGACGCGGAAGATCCTCTGGGTGGACGACGAGATCGACATGCTCAAGCCGCACATCATCTTCCTCGAGCAGAAGGGGTACGAGGTGGGGACGGCCGCGGGCGGCGAGGAGGCCGTCGAGCGGCTGAGGGAGGAGAGCTACGATCTCGTGCTCCTCGACGAGATGATGCTCGGGATGGACGGCCTGACCACGCTCGGCGAGATCAAGCAGCTCGATCCCGGGCTCCCGGTCGTGATGGTGACGAAGAGCGAGGAGGAGGAGCTCATGAACGATGCGCTCGGCCGGCGCATCGACGACTTCCTCATCAAGCCCGTCAAACCGACGCAGGTGTTCATGGCCATCAAGCGCATCCTCGACGGCAGGAGGCTCCTCCGCGACCAGCAGGCGCAGTCGTACGCTGAGGAGTTCAACGAGCTCCGCTCGCGGATCATGGGGCCGATGGGGTGGGAGGACTGGATCCACGTCTACTCTCGCATGGTCAACTGGGATCTCGAGCTGGACCGCTTCCGCGACCCCGGGCTCAGACAGACGCACTCCGATCTGAGCCAGTCGGCGAACGTCGAGTTTGGGCGCTACATCGTCGACGTCTACGGGGACTGGGTGAACGACCGCGGTGAGCGCCCGCTGCTCTCGGTCGACATCTTCAAGGAGTTCGTCGCGCCCCGCCTGAAGGCCAAGGAGAAGGTCTACTTCGTCGTGCTCGACTGCATGCGGCTCGACCACTGGATGAGCCTCGTGCCGAGCCTCGAGCCGTTCTTCAACATCACGAACCACTACTACTACTCGATCCTCCCGACGGCGACGCCCTACTCGAGGAACGCGCTCTTCAGCGGGCTCTATCCTATCGAGCTCACGGACCACGTTCCGGATCTCTGGAGGACCCCGGCCAAGGGCGAGTTCAGCAAGAACCGGTACGAACGGAAGCTCATGGATCTGCAGCTCCAGCGGCACGGCATCCGTCTGTCGCCCGAGCACAAGTACGTCAAGATCTACGAGAAGGACGAGGCGGACAACGTGCGCCGGCAAATGTCGTCGATGCACAATCATCCGTTCGTCTCGCTCGTGTACAATTTCGTCGACATCCTCTCGCACTCGAGGTCCGAGTCGGAGATCCTCCAGGAGCTCGCGCCGGACGAGCCGGCCTTCCGCTCGCTCGTGCGATCCTGGTTCAACCACTCGGCGCTCTACCACATCATCGTCGAGATGGCGCGGCAGAAGGCGACCGTCGTCCTGACGACCGACCACGGCGCGATGCTCGGCCGGCGGGCCGCCCTCGTGCGGGGGAACCGCGACACCTCGACGAACCTCCGATACAAGTTCGGGAGCAACCTCGGCTGCAACGAGAAGGAGACGTTCCTGATCAAGGTGCCGTCGGACTACAGGCTGCCGAGCGACGGTGCGAGCAAGCAGTACGCGATCGCCAAGGAGGACTACTACTTCGTCTACCCGACGGAGTTCCACCGATACGAGCGCCAGTACCGGGGCAGCTTCCAGCACGGGGGCATCTCGCTCGAGGAGATGATCCTGCCCTGCGCAGTCATGCTTCCGAAGACATAGCGAGAACCATGGAGACCGGCTCCGAGAGCTTCCACACGTCCTCCGCGATCTTCCACACGTCCTCGGCGGACGAGACGAGGGAATTCGGGCGAGCGCTCGGGGCGCTGCTCGGACCCGGGAGCCTCGTCGCCTTCGTCGGGGAGCTCGGGAGCGGCAAGACCGTCGCGATCCAGGGCGTCTCGGCCGGCCTCGGCTACGAAGGCTACGTCTCGAGCCCCTCGTTCGTGATCGTGAACGAGTACGAGGGGGCCGGGGCGCCGATCTACCACGTCGACCTCTACAGGGTCTCCGCCGCCGACGCGCTTCACGAGATCGGTTATCGCGAGATCTTCTTCGGGGACGGCGTCGCGCTCGTCGAGTGGGCCGACCGCGCCTCGGAGCTCCTGCCGCCTGAGCGGCTCGAGATCCGGATCGCGATCGAAGGAAGGAACGGGCGCGAGCTGGCCGTGACGGCGCTGGGGGAGGACATGACCTCGCTCCTCGAGCGGCTCGCGGCCCTGTGGAAGGAACGGGATCCGCATGCGCGTCCTCACGATTGAGACCTCGACGCCCAGCGAGACGGTTGCCGTCGTCGGCGACGGGAGCGTCCTCGCCGAGGAGCGCCGCGAGGCGGGACGCGGCCGCGCGGACGAGCTCCTGGCGGCGATCTCGTCGGTGCTCGAGCGGTCCGACACGCCGCTTACGGGGCTCGGCTCGATCGCTGTCTCGATCGGACCCGGGCGGTTCACCGGTCTCAGGGTCGGCCTCGCGACGGCGAAGGGGCTCGCCCTGACGTCGGGGCTCCCGGTCTGTCCCGTTCCGACGCTCGCGGCTCTCGCCAGGAGCGGAGGGCCGTTCGACGGGCTCGTCTGTGCGATGCTCGACGCCCGCAGGGGCGAGGTCTACGGCGCGCTCTTCCACGGGAGCGGGGGATACGGGCAGCTCCTGGCGGAAGCCGCGCTGCCCCCCGAGGTGCTGGTGGATCGGGTCGGAACGAGCGCGGCCGGCGACCCGATTCTCTTCGTCGGCACCGGAGCGACGGAGTACGCTCGCGTGATCGAGGGTGCGCTCGGCGCGAAGGCGATCTTCCCGCCCGGCGGCGTGCCGGCTCCGGTCCCCCTCGCGGTGGCGGCGATCGCGGAGGCCGCGCCCGGCCTCAAAGGGAGCGCGCTCGATGCGCTCGAGCCCGTCTATCTCAGGGGTCTCTAGCCCACGGGGGCAGCGAAGATGGTGAGCCCGACACTCCTCATCCGAGACATGACCTCGGGCGACCTCGACCGCGTCTGCGAGATCGAGGATGTCGTCTTCCCGATGCCGTGGCCTCGGGCCACGTTCGACGAGGAGGTCGGGAAGAACCCGGACTGCCTGGCATGGGTCGCTGAGAAGGGCGATCTGCTCGTCGCGTACCTGATCGCGTGGATCGTGAGCGACGAGCTGCACATCGGAAACCTCGCCGTGATTCCGAGCGAACGGTCGACGGGCGTGGCGACGGAGCTCCTGCGCTCCGCGCTCGACGGCGCGACGGAGCGGGATCTCGATTACGCCACGCTCGAGGTGCGGGTCTCGAACGAGAACGCGATCGCGCTCTACGAGAAGTTCTCCTTCCGTGGAGTGGCGATGCAGAAGCGCTACTATCCCGACACGGGCGAGGACGCGCTCGTGATGATGAGGGAGCTGTCGGCGGAGGATCAGGGATGAAGGCGCGACGGCCGGGAGCGAGGAAGAGGAGGACCGACGAGATCGACGCGGCCGCTGAGGCGCTCCGCAGTGCGGGCGTCGGAGAGCCGCGCATCGCCGTCGTCCTCGGTTCCGGGCTCTCGACGTTTGCGGACGGCGTCGGGGATCCGCTCGTCGTGCCGTACTCCGAGATCCCCGGCATGACGGACACGGGCGTCAGCGGGCACCGGGGAGCCGTCATGGTCGGCGACGTCGGCGGGAAGCGCGCCGTCGTCTTCTCGGGCCGCGTGCACCACTACGAGGGCCGTCCGCCGCCCGACGTCACGTTCGCCGTCCGGCTCGCCGCCCTCCTCGGCGTCCGGGAGCTCGTCGTCACGAACGCGTCGGGGGGAATCGACCCCGGGTTCGACGTCGGCGACCTCATGCTGATACGCGACCAGATCTCGCTGGTTTCGGGCCCTCGGCGACTCCCGGGCGGAACCGTCCGCATGGGGGCGGCCTACTCGGACGGGCTGGTCGGGCTCGCGCGGGAGAAGGCAGCCGAGCTCCGCATCCCGCTTCGGGAGGGCGTCTACCTGGGCCAGATCGGCCCGACCTACGAGACGCCGGCCGAGATCGTCCTGGCCCGGTCGATCGGCGCCTCGGCCGTCGGGATGTCGACCGTCTCCGAGGTCCAGGAGGCCGTCCGGGCGGGCCTCGAGGTCCTCGGCGTCGCGCTCATCACCAACGTGCCGCTCCCCGGGCGCTTCGAGGTGACCACCCACAAGGAGGTCCTCGAGGCCGGGCGCGAGGGCGGAACGACGCTCCTTTCTCTCGTCTCCGGGGTCGCTCAGGCGTTATAATGCGGGACGCGGCGGAGTCGCTCGCGACGCGCCGCGCACGGACAACGGCACATCGGACACCCGACACAGGCACCGGACACCCTCTCACGGGGGGATCGCACATGGACCAGGTATCGTGGCTCAAGAGACGGAAGCCGGGCATCAAGGACGCGAAGAAGCGCGACATGCCCGACGGCCTCTGGAGGAAGTGCGAGGGCTGCGGGGAGATCGTTTACCACAAGGAGCTCGAGAGGAACCTCTGGACCTGCAGCAAGTGCGGGTCCCACTTCAGGATCACGGCCGACAAGTACCGTGACATCCTCACCGACGAGGGCAGCTTCGTCGAACTGCTCACCGGCCTCGAGTCGATCGACCCCCTCGGCTTCGTCGACTCGAAGAAGTACACGGATCGCCTCGAGGCGGCCAGGAAGAAGACGGGAAGGAACTCCGCTGTCCTCACGGGGAGCGCGAGGCTGGGCGGCCGCCTGGCGATGATGGCGATCCTCGACTTCAACTTCCTCGGCGGCAGCATGGGATCCGTGATGGGCGAGAAGATCGCCCGGCTGACCCGGATGGCGATCGAGGAGCACGTCCCGCTCATCACGCTGTCGAGCACGGGCGGCGCCCGCATGCAGGAGGGGATCCTCTCCCTCATGCAGATGGCGAAGACGAGCGCCATGCTGGCGAGGCTGCACGACGCGGGCCTCCTGCACATCGCCATCCAGGCCCACCCGACCACCGGCGGCGTCACCGCGAGCTTCGCGTCCCTGGGCGACGTCATCATCGCCGAGCCCGGCGCGCTCATCGGCTTCGCCGGTCCGAGGGTCATCCAGCAGACGATCAGGGAGGAACTTCCCGAGGGCTTCCAGCGCGCGGAGTTTCTGATGGAGCACGGGATGATCGACATGGTGGTGCACCGCAAGGAACTGAAGAGCGCCGTCGTCAAGGTGCTCGATTTCTTCAGCGACGACCGCGACCGCTCGGAGGACACGCTTGGCCAAGCACGGAGACAGGGTCTTTGATTCGTACCAGTCGTGTCTCGACTGGCTCTTCGCCCGGCACAGGTTCGTCATGAAGCCGGGGCTCGACCGGGTCGACTGGCTCCTGGGCTGCGTCGGCGAACCCCAGCAGAAGTTCAGGATCGTCCACGTCGGCGGCACCAACGGCAAGGGCTCGACGTCCTGCATGATCGCGTCGATGCTCAGCGAGCACGGCATCGCGACCGGCCTCTACACGTCGCCTCACGTTCTCGATTTCACCGAGCGGGTCACGGTGAACGGGAAAGCGATCGGGCCCGACCGCGTCGTCGAGCTCGTCGAGAGGATCAAGCCCGGCGCCGACGAGATCGACGCGACCTTCTTCGAGATCGCGACCGCGGCTGCCGCGCTCCACTTCGCCGAGGAAGGCGTCTCGCTCGTCGTGGCCGAGGTCGGCCTCGGCGGCAGGCTCGACGCGACGAACGCGCTCGACTCGGTCCTCTCCGTCATCACCAGGGTCGCGGTCGACCACGCGGAGGTCCTGGGCAGCGACGTGGCGGAGATCGCGGCCGAGAAGGCCGGCATCATCCGCGAGGACGGCGTCGTCGTGTGCGGTTCGGACGGGGTCGCGCTCGAGGTGATCCGCGGGGCGGCGGCGGCGAAGAAGGCGCGGTTCGTCCCCGTGACGGCCGACGCCAAGGTGTCGAACCTCTCCATCACGTCGACGGGGAGCACGTTCGATCTGGCGTATCGCATGGACGCCTACGAGCGTCTCTCGATCTCGATGCTCGGGCGGCACCAGGCCGAGAACGCGGTGACCGCGCTCGTGAGCATGCACGAACTCGAGCGCCTCGCGCTGATCGAGATCGACGACGCGGCGATCCGACGCGGGCTCTCGGAGGCCTGCTGCATCGGACGCATGCAGATCATCGATCGAAGGCCGACGGTCGTCGCCGACGTGGCGCACAACCCGGACGGCGCGAGGGCCCTCGTCGCCGCGATCGACGAGGTCTTCGACTACGAACGGCTGATCGTCGTCCTCGGTATCATGGGGGACAAGGACGCGCGCGGCTTCATCGCCGAGTTCGCAGAGCACACCGACGTCGCCATCATGACGCGCCCGGCGAGCGACCGCGCGGCCGATCCCGAGGAGCTCTCGGCGATCGCGGCCGACCTCGGACTCGCGAATCGCGTCGTCCCGAGCGCCGGAGCCGCGATCGAGAGCGCGCTGTCCGAGGCGGGCGAAGCAGATCTTGTCTTGGTCACGGGTTCCCACTACACTGTCGGGGACGTCATGACGAGCCTCGGCGTCGGGCAGCTTCTGCGACCCTAGGTGATCGGGAGGTTCAGATGGCCAACGTCGTGATGAGGGGGGTAACGAAGATCTTCGACGGGACCGTCGTCGCCGTGAAGGACATGAGCCTCACGGTCGAGGACAGGGAGTTCGTGGTTCTCGTCGGTCCCTCGGGATGCGGGAAGTCGACGCTCCTCAGAATGGTCGCCGGTCTGGAGGAGGTCACCGACGGCGAGATCCTCATCGACGACCGTCTCGTCAACGACGTGCCGCCCAAGGACCGCGACATCGCCATGGTCTTCCAGAACTACGCGCTCTATCCCCACATGTCGGTCTACGACAATATGGCTTTCGGCCTCCGGCTCAGGAAGTTCCCGAAGGACGAGATCGACCAACGCGTGCGCGAGGCCGCCGACATCCTCGGGATCTCGACCCTGCTCGACAGGCGTCCGAAGGCGCTCTCGGGCGGGCAGCGGCAGCGCGTCGCCGTCGGGAGGGCGATCGTCAGAAAGCCGAAGGTCTTCCTCTTCGACGAGCCGCTGTCGAACCTCGACGCGAAGCTCCGGGTCCAGACCAGAACCCAGATCAGCAAACTCCACGAACGCCTCAAGGCGACGATCATCTACGTGACGCACGACCAGGTCGAGGCCATGACCATGGGCAGCAGGATCGTGGTCATGAAGGACGGGGTCGCGCACCAGGTCGCCGATCCACTCACGATCTACCGGAACCCGGTCAACCAATTCGTCGCGGGCTTCATCGGCAGCCCCGCGATGAACTTCATCGAGGGCAGGATCGAGCGGGAGAACGGCGGGCTCGCGTTCTCGTCGGGCGAGTTCGGGGCCGGGGTCCCCGCCGCGGCCGCTCCGGCGCTCGAGTCGTACGTCGGGAAGGAGGTCGTGCTCGGCATCCGTCCCGAGGACATCTACGAGAGCGCCGACGCCGAGAGGCTCACGAACCCCGCCGGCATCCGCGCCCACCTCGACGTGATCGAGCCGATGGGGAACGAGATCTTCCTCTACTTCGATCTCGGAGACCGCGACATGGTGGCTCGGATCGACGTCCGCGTACCGCCCGAAGTGAACACCGACGTCGATCTCGTTCTCGACATGGAGAGCTCGCACTACTTCGACAAGGAGACCGGCCGGTCGCTCCTGTACGGCGAAGGAGAGTAGGCCGCTTTGGAACTCCTCCTCGGTGTCGACATAGGCGGGACCAACGTCAAGGCCGGCCTCGTCTCCGGGGACGGCACGGTCGTCGCGTCGTCGATGCGCGGCTGGTCGGGCGGCGAGCCCGACGAGGCGGTGTCGCTGGCGGCGCGTCTCGCCGGGGAACTCACGGGCGCCCACCCCGAGGCCGCTCCCACACGCTGCGGCACCGGTTGCGCCGGTCTCGTCGACGGACACCGCGGAACGGTCCTGCGCTCGCCGAATCTTCCCACCTGGCACGACGTCGAACTCAAGGCCATGCTCTCGGCCGCGCTCGGCCTCCGGACGCTCGTCGACAACGACGCGAACGCCGCCGCCTACGCGGAGTACGTGCTCGGCGCCGCGCGAGGCGCGAGGAGCGCCGTAGTGATCACGTTGGGAACCGGTGTCGGGGGAGGGATCGTGATCGACGGGCGCGTCTACCGCGGTGCGCACGGTTTCGCCGGGGAGATCGGACACGCGGTGATCGACATCGACGGGGCGGCGTGCGCGTGCGGGGGGAGCGGGTGCCTCGAGGGACTTGTCAACGCGCGGTCTCTCGTGGCGAGGGCGAACGAGGCGATCGAGGAAGGCGCCCGGACCTCGCTCGCCGACGTCGCGCGCGAGCGGACGCTGACGGCGAAGGACGTCGGCGACGCGGCCGGCCGCGGCGACGCGGTCGCCGGGAAGGTCGTGGCCGAGACGGGACGCGTCCTCGGCGCGGGCCTGGCGAATCTGATCCAGGTCCTCGACCCGGACGTCATCGTGGTCGGCGGCGGTGTGGCCGCCGTCGGCGAGCCGCTCCTCGCGCCCGCCCGGGAGGAGATGGCGGCGCGGGCGTGCGGAAGGGGCCCGAACCTGCCCCGCGTGACGTTCGCCGAGCTGGGCGAGCTGGCCGGGATGGTCGGAGCCGCCCTGCTCGCCCGGGACGAACTCGACGCGGCCTGACGGGCGGGTTTCCCTCTCTCGACGAACTCCCGTTCATCACGCGAGGCCTGAGTCCGTGAAATCGGTCGGCACACTGCTCATCCTCCTCTGCATTGCCCTTCCCGCGGCCACGGCGCGCGGGCAGGTCGAACCGCTCGACGATCCCTCCGGGTTCGTCATCTCCGCAGACCAGGTCGAAGGCAGCGAACTCCCGGAAGGCAGGGTCGTCTTCCTCGACGGCAACGTGACGATCGAGCGGGGCGCGGCCCGGCTCATGGGAGAGCGCGGCGTCTACCGGGAGGCCCAAGGCTACGCCGTGATCTTCGGCGACGTCCACGGGGTCGACGGGCCGCGGACGATCGTCTGCGACACCCTGACGTACTACCGCGACACCGACATCGTCGTCCTCACCGGCAACGCTTCCTACGCTGACACGTCGGGAGTGACCGAGGCGCGCAGGATCGAGCTCCTGCGGCGCGAGAACGTCGCGATCTGCACCGGAGACGTCGTGGCCGTCGACCACGAGGGCTCGTTCCGTCTCACCTCGGGGCGCCTCGTCTACGACTTCGATCGCCAGGAGGCGAGGGCCTACGACGGGCCGGTCATCACGACGTTCGGGGAGGAGGGCGAGCCGGACGCCACGCTCGTCGCCGACGTCATCGAGCTCGCCCAGGGCCGCGACTCGATGATCGCGTTCGGAGACGCCGAGATCAGGCGGGACGAGCTGTCCACGCGGTCGAGGGTGGCCACGATCTTCGGCGACGACCGCATGGCGCTCGAGGGCGCTCCCGTCGTGGAGCAGAACTCCGACCGCCTGACCGGCGAGCGCATCCTCGTGTTCGCGTCGGAAGGGCGGGTCTCCCGCGTCATCGCGACCGGCAACGCCGGCACGAGCTATCACGTCGAGGCCAAGGAACCGGAGGAAGAGCCACACCGCGGGACCGTCAGCGGGGACACGCTGACGATGTACTTCCAGGAGGGCGAGCCCGTCCTCGTGGTCGTCCGGGGAAGAGCCACGAGCGAGCACTTCGTGGGAACGGCGGGCGAGATGAACAGGGTCTCGGCGCGCCAGATCGACGTCCTCTTCGAAGACGGCGCGATCGATCGAGCGATCTTCCGCGGGGCCGCGAGCGGCTACTACGTGTTCGCCTCCGAGGCCCCCGAAGAGGGGCAACCGGCGCCGGCGGGGCCGCCGTCGGAGGAGCCGGGAGCACCCGAGCCGCCGGTCGAGTCGGCACCGGCGGAATCACCCCCGGCGGACCCGTTCACCGGGGAGCCACCGCCCGAAGACACGCCGTCGGAGGAGCCGACCGAGGGCGCGCCGGCCGAGGAATCGCCCGCGCCCGAGCCGCTCGGACCCGGGCCGCCGATCGCAGGCCCCGCGCTCGCGGAGACGCCCCTGGGAGAGCCGGCGATCGCGGACTCCGTGGCCCTCGACTCCGTCGTCTACACCTCCGATCAGATCGACTACTACGTCGGACGGAACCGGATCCTCCTGACCGGCCTCGCAACGGCCGAGTATCACGAGTCCGTCCTCACGGCCGACGAGATCGTCTTCGATCCCGACGACCAGGTTCTCTCGGCCCGGGGCTCGCCGGACCTCCAGGAGGGCTCGCAGCGCCTGGTCGGCGAGAGCCTGGGCTACGACCTCGAGGAGCAGACCGGCGCGGTGCTCGGAGGCACGACGACCTTCGAGCAGGGCATCTACTACGGCGACCGCGTCATCCGGCAGGCCGACGGCACGCTGCTCGTGGAGCAAGGCGTCTACACGACCTGCTCGGAGGCCGAGCCGCACTACCGGATCAAGTCACACCAGATGAAGATCTACCTGGACGACAAGGCCGTGGCCAAGCCGATCATCCTCTACGTCGGTGAGATCCCGGTCTTCGCCCTGCCGTTCTTCGTCTTCCCGATCAGGACGACGCGCCACTCCGGCTTCCTCATCCCGAGGCTCGACATCGGGTTCTCGGAGACGCGGGGGCGCTTCATCAAGAACTTCGGGTACTTCTGGGCGCCGAGCGACTACTGGGACCTCTCGGCGTGGGCGGACTACTACGACCAGACGCGGTGGATCGTCCATGCCGAGGCGCGGTACAAACTCCGCTATCGTCTCACGGGTTCGGTCGAGACGTCGTTCGCGGACGAGCTGATCGACAACCGGCGCCGATGGGATCTCAAGATCCGGCACAAGCAGGAGATCGGCAGGAACTGGTCGGTCGGCGCGTCGGGCGACTTCCGGAGCGACGCGACCTACGCCAGCGACTCCAACCAGTCGATCCAGGACGCCAGCAACCGGAGCCTCCACTCCCAGTTCTGGACGCGCGGGCGCTGGAGCAGCCTCTCGATCGGCGTCACGCTCGACCGGCGGGAGGAGCTCGACGCGAACGTCATCCGCTCGGAGCTTCCGAGGATCAACGTGTCGGCGTCGCAGCGGCCGATCGTCGCCGCGGCGCCGGACCTCACGGGCATCGCGGGCTGGTTGTCGAAGACGACGTACAGCTGGCGGGCGCAGGCGGTCAACGACCGCGACACCGTCGAGGACGAGACCGAGATCCACCAGGGCATCGGCATCGGCGCGAGCATACGGAACACGAGCCGCGTGCTCGGCTGGCTCAACGTCACGCCACGCGTCGATCTCCTCCAGAACCTGTACGACCGCGACAAGCTGGGCAACGAGTTCCAGAGTCGGTTCACCTACAGCGCTGCCGTCTCCGGGGGGACGTCGATCTACGGCACCTTCTTCCCGCGCGTGGGGGCGCTCGAGGGCCTCCGCCACATCATCGAGCCGACCGCGTCGTTCGCGTGGACGCCGGACTTCGATCAGTACTTCGACGAGGACGGCAGCGACCGCTTCCCCGTGTTCGGCGGGTTCGGCGGCACCCCGAGGGAGAGGGAGGCCCTGAACCTGTCCCTGGTCAACAAGCTCCAGGCCAAGCTGCTCAGGGAAGGGAAGATCAGCAAGATCGACAACCTGCTCAGGCTCTCCTTCGCGAGCTCGTACAACTTCATCGAAGAGGAGGAGCCCTGGTCGGACCTCGTGAGCGGCCTGGAGTTCAGGCCCGGCCTCCCGTTCTCGTTCCGGTGGGCCACGCGCCACGACCCGTACGGATGGGACCTCCAGAGCTCGAGCCTGACGTCCACCTTCAATCTGCGAGGGAGGCCGCCGCTGATGCTCGGCGAGATCGGGACGGAGCCGCCCGTGGAGTACGGGCGTTCGCCGGCGGACGAGATCAGGCGCGAGTTCGCGATGAGGGACGCGTCGTCCCGGCTCGCGGCCCGTCCCTGGGACGCCTCGGTCACGTTCCGGTACTCCCGCGGCGCCAACTCGGAGACGGCCAGCTACTGGACCGAGGGCTCGTTCGCCTTCTCGCTGACCGACAACTGGCGACTGAACTACGGCATCCACTACGATCTCGCCGAACAGGAGGTCTCGAGCCAGGAGTACACGATCTACCGGGACATGCACTGCTGGGAGGCCCAGTTCACGAGCCGCTACTACGAGGGCGAGTGGCAGATGTACTTCCAGATCAACGTCAAGGAGCTTCCGGAGATCCAGTTCGAGAGGGGGGAGAGGTTCCTCCGGCGGAGCGTCCGCTGATCCTCGTGGCCACCGCCGAAACACGCCTGCCGCTGGGCCCGGGAGCGGTAGAAAGCCTCCAAGGGGCCGCCACTATAGTAGGAATACTCCTGTATGTGCATCACCCCGTACCTGCGGCCCCTGTGTCCCGATTGCCCCCACTTTTTGGACGTTTCCTATTGACAACATCTGAGGTGTGTCGTAGCTTGTCCCAAAGTTCGGGACGTTTCGCAAACCAAGGGGCAGTGGTCAGAGATCAGGAGGGAGCAGCAGATGAACAAGGCTGAGCTTGTTGAGAAGCTGGCAGAGAAGACCGGACAGTCGAACAGATCCGCCAAGGAGACCATCGACATCCTTTTCTCCACCGATACTGGGATCATCTCGACGGAGCTCAAGGACAGAGGCAAGGTACAGATTACCGGGTTCGGCACGTTCAGTGCCGAGCATCGCCCTGCCCGCGACTGGAGGATCCCCGGCAGCGACAAGACGAAGCACGTCGGGAGCCACTACTACCCGAAGTTCAAGGCCGGCAAGTCCTTGAAGGACACGGTCAAATAGCGAGAAGGTCTTAGGGAGTACTGAACTCTGCGAAGGGAGCAGAGGGTCGCTGACTCTCTGCTCCCTTTTTATTGTGCCCGCGCGGCCGCGTCATCCGTTGCGCGGGGCACCCGGGCCCTGCAGGTGGGACCGGAGTCTCCCTCTCCTTGAGCCTTCTCCAGGAATGCCGAACAGCACCCAGCCAGGGAAGGACGGAGACGATCATGCAACGACTGCTAGCGGAAGTACGGAAGAAGACACTCGAGAAGCGCTACCGGGACGACAACGGCCTGGAGTTCGGGCGCTTCAAGCTCGTCGTCAAGGTGAAGGGGGCAGCCGCGGGCGCGCTGAGCGTTCCGAAGACTTTCATCGGCAAGGAAGCGTCGCTCACGCGTGACTTCATGTTTCCGTGGAAAGTCAAGAAGGGCGACCTCCTGGTCCTCGATCCGAAGGAGAGCGCAAAGATCCTCAGGAAGAGGGGACCCCGCGTCGACCTCGAGTGCACGCGGGCCGGTGTCGTCGAGAAGCGCTCCGGCGACGTCGACAGCGACGGGTACGCCGAGGACATCCTGGCCAACTGCTTCGTGTCGGCGGTGTACCAGCCCCACCGCGGCGCGAGGCTCCTGTCGCTCCGCGGGTGCGCGGGGGAGGACCGCTTCGCACAGCCTCTCGATTACATCATGGCGGGGAAGTACATCCTGCTCGGAGGCGCGGAGGAGCTCATCGTCGAGGGAGGCTCTCCGGGAGAGATCTGGAAGTCGGAGTTCGAGCGGACCGAGCCTGAGCCTGCGACCGGCTCGGCGGAGCTTCGGTTCAGTCGGAGCCTCAAGTCGCCCGAGGGAGTGACGATCTCGAAGGAGGTCGAGCTCGAGAGCGACCTCCCGGGCGTCGTCGGTCGCTACGTGATCTCCTACGCCGGAGAGACGGAGCGGAAGGACGCGAAGAAGGACGGCGACGAGGCGTCCGGCGACGGGTCGGCCGGCAAGGCGGGCGACAAGAAGGAGAAGGACGAGACCGACGTTACCTTCGTCGTCAGGATGTCGACCAGGGCCGACGGCCATCCCGCCTCGCTCAGCGTCTTCGACGTTCCCGGCGGGCGGGGCCTCACGAAGGTCCGCTACCACCGTCCCGGCTACGGGAGGCGCTGGCGCTGGCGCGACTGGAGGGACGAGCACTTCGGTCTCAAGCCCGGCTTCGTGATCTCGCGTCACGAGCGCGAGGGCCGCGTCCTCGCGATCCTGTTCGGCACGAGGAGGGGCTGCCACCTGAGCATCAGGAGCGACTACCAGGGACCCGAGTTGCAGCTCCGTCACGCGCCCAGGAAGATCCCGAAGGGCGGGCGCGCGCGCTACGGCGTCGCGTTCCTCGTCGGGTCCGACGTGGCCGCGAACGACACGACGATGTTCCTGGCATCGAAGGGCCGGGCCGGCCGAGGCGGGATTCCCGTCGCACTCACGGTGCGGACGAGCAGGAAGGGCGATCCCTTCCGCGTCTCGATCCGGACCGCTCAAGGCCGGAGGTCCGTCACGCTCTCCGCCCGCGATCTCGCGGGAGCGGGGCGCGTCCATACCAAGACCATCAACATCCCGAGGGGTTCCTTCCCGATCGAGTGCACGACGACGGTCGGAGGAGAGCGGCTCTCGGTGCGAGTGGAGGCATAGATGGCCACCTACTTCGAGCCGCTCACGGTCGGTTACGACTGGGAGATGGCGATACTCAGGGAGTCGGGGGAGAATGTCGACGAGAAGGACGTCGAGCTCCTCGCCGACGAACTCAGGCAGATGCTCCCGTGGGCCGAGCCGGGGACCGATCTGGAGCTGCTGGAGAGCCGGATCGGCTCGGTGAGGAGCTTCCGGGAGATCCTCGAGAAGAGCGAGAGGTTCGACAGCGAGCTCAGGAAGGCGCTCGCGAAGAAGAAGTGGTTCCTGCTGCGGGCCGGGACACGTCCCTTCGAGAGGGAGCCCGTCGGCGCGCACATCCACGTCGGCACGGTCCGCGACTGGACGGCGGCGATCCGCGTGCAGAACGCGATGGCGCGCTACGTGGCGCCGTTCGCCGCGCTCATGGCCAACAGCCCCATCTACAGAAGGAGGACGGGAGACTACAAGAGCTATCGCGTTGCATCGTTCGCGGAGTGGTGTTCGGTTCCCCAGTCGCTGGTCTCTCCGGCTCTGTCGCAGCCCGACTGGGGCGGCGACGTCTGCTCCAAGCTGGCGTGGGGGTCGACCGTCGAGCTCCGGGTAGGCGACTGCGTGAGCTCGACCCGGCTCATGTGCGAGCTCGTGACGCTCGTCGCCGGTCTCATGCACCAGGTCGCCGAGCACGAGTCAGACCG
This sequence comes from bacterium, assembly GCA_025774245.1. Taxonomy (GTDB): domain Bacteria; phylum Joyebacterota; class Joyebacteria; order Joyebacterales; family Joyebacteraceae; genus JALGVN01. The sequence continues at coordinate 113,897 of JALGWI010000002.1, read as the reverse complement.
GGAGATCTCCGAGGACGAGTACCGCACCATCATGATCAACCGGTGGCGCGCGACGAAGCACGGTCTCCAGGCCGTCCTCAGGTGGAACGGCGAGGAGCTTCCCGTCCAAACCCTGTTGACACGGATGGTAGACATGGCGCAGGATGGGATGGTGCTTCTCGATGCCACACCGGACGACCTCGGCATCATCCGAACCATGATCCGCAAGCGGCAGACGCAGGCCGACTTCCAGCTCGCGATCTACGCGAAGGAGGGAAGCGACGCGCACCGCTACACGCGGACGATGGCGAACATCCAGAGGGACCCGGCCGCGTTCGAGAAGTACCTGAAGCGGGCGAAGGTCCTCCCGGTCGTCGAGGCGGGCGATTACGAGCCCGATCTCCTGTCGAGCATCGAGGTGGAGACGCCGTATCCGATCCTCTTCCGTTCGAGTCCGCTCTCGCCGGCGCAGCTCGACGCGATCCTGGAGTCGTTCGTCGGCGACGGCCTCGTGACCGAGGGGCGGGATCGGCTCGGCATCCGGGTCTACACCAGGGCGGAGTTCGCGCAGCCCGACCGGGCGTAGTGAAGCGCCTCGACCGGCGCGCCCGACGTGCTCCCGAGCGGAGGTTCGAGTGGGCGAGTTCACCGGATTGCTCGATCTCCTGACCGCGCTGTTCCGGCTCTTCGGCCTGGATCAGAGCGCGATCATGCCGGCCGTGGCCCTCATGATCGTGTTCTTCCTGCTGGCCGTCCCCATCGGCCTGCTGGCCCAGGGGCGGCGCGTCAGCACGGGCCGCGAAGGGATGGTCGGTGAGATCGGTGAGGCGGTGAACGACCTCTCGCCCGAAGGGCGCGTCTTCGTCCGCGGCGAGTACTGGAACGCCGTGGCCGGCGAAGAGATCCCAAAGGGAACGCGTGTGACCGTGGTCTCCGTCGACAGGATGGTCCTCACGGTGCAACGGATCCCATAGGAGGTGAGCATGACTGGAATCGTGATCCTCGTATTGGTGTTCCTCGTCCTGCTCTCAAAGGCGATCTACGTGCTGCGGGAGTACGAGCGCGGCGTGCTGTTCCGCCTCGGCCGCCTCGCCGGCGTCAGGGGACCCGGCCTCGTGCTGATCATCCCGTTCATCGACCGGCTGGTCCGCGTCGGCCTCCGCATCATCGCCATGGACGTGCCGCCGCAGGACGTCATCACGAAGGACAACGTCTCGGTCAAGGTGAACGCCGTCGTCTACTACCGCGTCTTCGAGCCGGACAAGGCGATCGTCGAGGTGCAGGACTACGCCTACGCGACGTCGCAGCTGGCGCAGACTACGCTTCGGAGCGTGATCGGCTCCGGCGACCTCGACGAGCTGCTGTCGGAGCGCGAGAAGATCAACCAGGAGCTGCAGGGGATCCTCGACCGCGCGACCGACGGCTGGGGCATCAAAGTCTCGGCCGTCGAGGTCAAGCACGTCGATCTTCCGGAACAGATGCAGCGTGCGATCGCGAAGCAGGCGGAGGCCGAGCGTGAGCGGCGCGCGAAGATCATCCACGCCCAGGGCGAGTCCCAGGCGTCGGAGACCCTCGCGAGCGCTGCGAAGGTGCTGGCCTCTGAGCCGACCTCGATCCAGCTTCGGTTCCTGCAGACCCTGAGCGAGATCGCGGTGGAGAAGAACTCGACGATCGTCTTCCCCGTGCCGATCGACATCATCGAGCATTTCATGACGTTGAAGCGCGGGAAGAGCGAGTAGCGGCCGCCCGGAGGCCGCGCGGGTCGAACGCCGGCTTCCCTCATCCGCGGGGATCCATGATTCAGAGGGGCGCCAAGTACACCTGGAGGTTCGATCCGCCCGACCGCGCGCTCGCCGAGAAGATCCGTGAGGCCACGGGTCTCTCGACCGTGATGGCGAGCGTGCTGGTGTCGCGCGGCGTGACGTCGGCGGAGGGAGCCGCGGCGCACGTCCGGGCCGACCTCGAAACGCTCCCCGACGTCCACCTGCTGCCGGACGCGGACCGCGTCGTCGAGAGGGTCGGACGAGCGCTCGAGCACGGCGAGGCCATCACAGTTCACGGCCACGATGACGCGGACGGCGTGACCGCAGCGACCATCATGATCGAGGCCCTGACACAGCTCGGCGCCTCGGTCAGCTCTTACGTCCCCGACAGGAGGACGGAGGGCCACGGCCTCAACCGCGCCGAGCTCGACGGGCTCGCCGCGCGCGGCGTCACGCTGGTCGTGACCGTCGACAGCTGCGTCAGCGATCGCGACGCCATCCGTTACGGGAACGGTCTCGGCATCGACACGATCGTTACCGACCACCACGAAATCCCTCCCGAGCTTCCTCCCGCCGCGGCGATCGTGAACGCGAAGCTCCCGGAGACCGACTATCCGTACCGCTACCTCGCGGGCGTGGGCGTGTCGTACCGGGTGTCCGAGCTGCTCCTCGCGGAGCTCGCGGGGGCCCACGGTGCGGCGACGTCGTCCCGGCCGTGGTACGGCGCGCGCTGGCGCGACGAGGCGCTCGCCCTCGCGGCGATCGGCTCGATCGCCGACAAGGTACCGATGACGTTCGACAACAGGGTGATCGTGACGGCCGGCCTCGCGGCGATGCCGCGGACGGAACGGCCCGGCCTCCGCGCGCTCCTCGAGGAGACGCGGCTGTGGGGTCGGGAGGTCGACGAGAACGACGTCCGCGACTCGATCGGCCCGGCGTTCGGCCGCGTCTCGGACGGAAAGGGCGGCAACACGGCGCTCGCCCTGTTGCTCTCCCTCGACATCGAAACGGCGCGCGGGACGGCGCGCGAACTCGTCGACGGGAGGGGCGCGTGGCGCTCGATGGCGCAGGCCGCGTGGCGCCAGGTGCGGGCGGGCCGCCCGAAGGCCTCCCACGCCCCCGTCGAGATCGTCGAGTCGAGCGTCCGGATAGAGGTCCTGGGTTACGTGACGTCGCGGCTCTCGGAGGAGCTCAGGAAGCCCGTGATCGTGCTCTCCAATCTGAACGGAGACCGGATGGGGGAGGCGCGCGGTCCCGGGGGGTTCAACCTCGTCGACGCGTTCAACTCGATGGCGGAGCTTTTCCTCGGCTACGGTGGCCACCCGCGCGCAGCGGGCTTCACGATCAGAAACGAGAACGTCCCCGCCTTCCGCGAGCGGATGATCGAGTACGCGGCGGAGCACCCGCCGGAGCCCCGACCGAGGGCGATCGACGCGGAGCTTCCCCTCGTCGGCGCCACGTCGGAGGTCGGGCGGGAGTTCGACTCGCTCGCCCCGTTCGGACAGGGCAACCCGCGCCCGGTGCTCGTCGCGCGGGGCACCGGCGCGGAGCAGTACGAAGCCGCCCTCGCGGCCGGACTCCGGTTCTCCACGCCGGTCCGGCTCGGGCGGACGCCGGTCGATCTCGTCTACCGGTTGCGCTACGAGGGCGCGCGCGCGTTCGCGAGCGTCCTCGACGCCATCGCGACCGGGGGGTCCGGTCGCGCGGGAGGGACGGCGACCGATGGGCGTGAGTGATCGCGGACGCCTCTACGTTGTGGCCACTCCGCTCGGCAACCTCGACGACACGTCTTTTCGCGCCGTCGAGGTTCTCCGTTCCGTCGACGGGATCGCCGCCGAGGACACGCGCCGGACGAGGAAGCTCCTCTCGCGCTTCGAGATCGCGACTCCACTCATCGCCTATCACGAACACAACGAGGAGAGGGCCGCGCGGAGGATCGCCGACCGGATCGTGTCGGGCGCGGACGTGGCGCTCGTGAGCGACGCGGGCACGCCGCTCGTGGCCGATCCCGGGTACCGCCTCGTGAACCTCTGCGCGCGCGAGGGGATCGAGGTAGTCGCCGTGCCGGGCCCATCGGCGGCCGTCGCCGCGCTCTCGATCTCCGGGCTGCCGCCGCAGCCGTTCTTCTTCGCGGGCTTTCTCCCGAGAAGGTCCGCGGCACGGAGGCGGAAGCTCGATGAGATGGCCGACCTCGCGTGCACGATCATCTTCTACGAGGCTCCGCACAGGATCGCCGCCACGCTCCGGGACATGGGGGAGGTGCTCGGCGATCGCGAGGCGGTCGTTGCGCGCGAGCTGACGAAGGTGCACGAGGAGGTCCTGCGCGGGGGTCTCGAGGAGCTCGCGACGCGCGCGGAGGAGGATCCCCTTCGGGGCGAGATCGTCGTCCTCGTGGCCGGGCGGGACGGGGGCCGCCGAGGCGAGGGGGGGCCGGGAAGGCCGGGGCCGCCCGGGATTCCCGGTGATCCGGAACCGGGCTTTCCGCCGGGCTGAACGGTGGCCACCGGCGGGGCTTGACGAGCGGCTCGGTGGAGTGATAGGATGTAGTATTCTGGGTATAGGTCGATCGTAGCCTCCGACAGGAACGGGCGTTCCGACGATGGCGGCGAGCGGGTTGAAGAGCAGCATCCGAAGATTCGTCAGTCCTCTGGGGCGTTTTCTCGCCGACCTCGGCGTTCCGCCCGCGGCGATCACGTACGCGGGGTTCGTCCTGTCCGCACTGGCGGGCTGGAGTCTGGCGAGGGGGCACTTCATCGGCGCGGGTCTCTTGCTGATCCTCGCCGGGATCTGCGACATGATCGACGGGGCGGCCGCACGCGCCGGGAACACGGTGACGCCGGCGGGCGCCTTCCTCGATTCCACGATCGACCGTTATTCGGAGATCGTCGTCTTCCTGGGAGCGCTCTTCTACTACCTCCATCGCTCCCCGCGCGGACCCGAGACGGCGACGGCGGCGGTCGTGCTCATTGCGCTGGCCGGGTCGCTCATGGTGAGCTACACGCGGGCCAGGGCTGAGGCCGTCGGCGAGGACTGCCAGGTCGGCATCGCCGAGCGGCCGGAGCGGTTGATCATTCTGATCGTGGGGGCGTTTCTCGGGCCCGTTGTCTTCCGGGTGGCGCTCTGGGTTCTCGCGATCCTGTCGCACGTCACAGCATTCCAGCGAATCCGGTACGTCCTCGGCAAGCGGAGAGCCTGAGGCCGCCGGCGTCAAGGTCCTTCCGGGGGTTACATCCATGGCCAGAGACAAGAAGGTGAGGGTCGCGATCATCGGGGTCGGCAACTGCGCCTCGTCGCTCGTCCAGGGCGTCGAGTACTACAAGAACGCCGCCTGCGACGACTTCGTGCCGGGACTCATGCACGTGAATCTCGGCGGCTACCACATCGGTGACGTCGAGTTCTCGGCGGCGATCGACATCGACAAGAACAAGGTCGGCAAGGACGTGTCCGAGGCGATCTTCACCGAGCCGAACAACACCTACAAGTTCAGCGACGTGCCGAGGCTGGGTGTGCGTGTGGCGAGGGGCATGACGCACGACGGCCTGGGGAAGTACCTGTCGGAGATTATCGAGAAGGCGCCCGGCCCGACCGAGGACATCATCGAGCTCCTGAAGGACACGAAGACCGACGTCGTCGTCAGTTTCCTCCCCGTGGGGAGCGAGGAAGCGACGAAGTGGTACGTCGAGCAGATCCTCGAGGCGGGGTGCGGCTTCGTGAACGGCATCCCCGTCTTCATCGCCCGGGAGCGCTACTGGCAGCAGCGCTTCGAGAAGAAGGGGCTTCCGGTGATGGGCGACGACGTCAAGTCGCAGGTCGGCGCGACGATCGTCCACCGCGTCATGACGAGGCTCTTCCTCGATCGCGGCGTCAAACTGGAGCGGACGAGCCAGCTGAACGTCGGCGGCAACACCGACTTCCTGAACATGCTCGAGCGCTCGCGACTCGAGTCGAAGAAGATCTCGAAGACGAACGCCGTGACGTCTCAGCTCGACTACGACATCGGCAAGGACAACGTGCACATCGGCCCGTCCGACTACGTCCCGTGGCTCACCGACAGGAAGTGGGCCTACATCCGGATGGAGGGGACGACGTTCGGGGACGTCCCCCTGAACGCCGAGATGAAACTCGAGGTCTGGGACTCGCCGAACTCCGCCGGCGTCATGATCGACGCCGTGCGCTGCATGAAGCTCGCCCTCGACAGCGGGCTCTCGGGCGCGATCGATGCCCCGTCCTCCTACTTCTTCAAGTCGCCGCCGACGCAGTACCGGGACGACGACGCAAGGCGGATGACGGAGGAGTTCATCGAGGAGCACTCGAAGCCGCGAGCGGTCGCGGAGGGAGTCGCCGACGAGAAACTCGTCGAGGAGCTGTCCGGCTCGTAGCGTTCTCCTTCGCCTCACGGACGGCCAGGACACGCGCCGTCAAGACCTGTGATCCCTCAGGCCGGGCCGTGCCCGGCCTGAGGCGCATCGGACCCGAGCGGAGCACGCGATGCCGACGAGCGATCTCATGGGCCTCTTCGTTACCTTCGAGGGAGTGGAGGGCTGCGGGAAATCGACGCAGGTCGCGGCCCTGGCCTTGCACCTCGAAGCGCGGGGCGTTCCCGTGATCGTCAGCCGCGAACCTGGCGGGACCCCGCTCGGCGAGGACCTCCGCGCCATCCTCCTCGACCACGGGCAGGCCGGGATGCTGCCCGAGACCGAGCTCTTCCTCTATCTTGCGTCCCGTGCCGAGCACGTCGCCCGGGTGGTCGCGCCCGGCCTCGAGCGGGGGGTGGTCGTGATATCCGACCGCTACGGGGACGCCAGCGTGGCCTACCAGGGAGGGGGACGGAAGCTCGGCGTCGAACTTGTCGAATCGTTGAACCATGTGGCCACACACGGCGTCAAACCAGATGTGACCTTCCTCCTCGACCTCGATCCCGAGGAGGGACTCGAGAGGCTGGTCGAGCGCTCTGGCGGCCGGCCCGACGGACGAGACAGGATCGAGAGCGAGGCGCTCGAGTTTCACGAGAGGGTCCGGGAGGCCTATCTCCAGGCGGCCGACCGAGACCCTTTCAGGTACGTCACGATCGATGCGCGCCTCGCGAAGGACGAGATCACCGCAATCATCGTCAGCAGGATCGACGAGTTCCTCGCTCCCGAGAGCGAACAACGAGGAAGGCAGACATGACACGGAGATTCAGGCGATTCGCACCTGTCCTCACGGCGCTCATCATCGGGATCGTCCTCGGCGGCTGGGCCGTCGAGAGGGTGAGCGCGGGGAAGGACCTCTACACGTATCTCGACCTCTTCAACGACTCGCTCGCCAAGATCGAGGGGGCCTACGTCGAGGAGGTGGACGCCAAGGACCTCATGTACGGCGCGATCCGGGGGATGCTCTCCTCGCTCGATCCGTACTCGGTCTTCCTCGACGAGAAGGACTTCAGCGATTTCCAGGTGGTGACCGAGGGTGAGTTCGGGGGGCTCGGGATCCAGATCACCGTCCGCGACGGCGTCCTCACGGTCGTGAGTCCCATCGAGGGAACGCCCGCCTACGATCTGGGAATCCAGTCCGGCGACAGGATCGTCAGGATCGAAGGCGAGACGACCCGCGGGATCACGGTCGACGGAGCGATCAAGCTCCTCCGCGGCGAGCCCGGCACGGAGGTCACGATCACGATCCTGCGGGAGGGCGTCGAGGACCTCCTCGACTACACCGTCACGCGCGACATCATCAAGATCGACAGCGTTCCGTACTCGTTCATGGTCGACGACGGCGTCGGGTACGTTCGCGTCTCCCGTTTCTCGCGGACGACGGCCGACGAGATCAGGGAGGCGCTGTCGGCGCTCGAGGACCAGGGAATGAAGAGCCTCGTCCTCGACCTTCGGAGCAACCCCGGCGGTCTCCTGTCGCAGGCGGTCGACGTGAGCGACATCTTCCTCGATCGTGGCGAACTCGTCGTGAGCACGAAGGGTCGGCTCAAGGGGCAGAACGTCGACTACCACGCGCGGACCGCCGCGCGGTACGAGAGGGACTTCCCGATCCTCGTGCTCATCAACGGCGGGAGCGCGAGCGCGTCGGAGATTCTCGCCGGCGCGATCCAGGACTGGGACCGCGGCATCGTCGTCGGGACCACGAGCTTCGGCAAGGGGTCGGTGCAGACGCTCATGCGCCTGAGGCCGCTCACGAAGGAATGCGCGATGAAGCTCACGACCGCCAAGTGGTACATCGCGAGCGGTCGGCTCATCGAGAAGCCGGAGCGGTGGGACACGGACGAGGAGGAGCTGGCGGAGGGTGAGGAGGGCGAGGAGGTCGAGGTCGAGAAGCCGGAGTATCACACCGCGGCGGGGCGGATCGTCTACGGCGGCGGTGGCGTCACGCCCGACATCGAGATCGAGGCCATCCGGAGGCCCGATCTCGTCGTCGACCTCGAGCGTCGTGAGGAGTTCTTCGAGTTCGCGATCTCCTACGCGGCCGACCATCCTGAGCCTCCGGCCGATTTCGCCGTCGACGATCGTCTGTGGAACGCGTTCCTTGACTTCCTCGTCGAGGACGAGTTCGAGTACGAGCGGAGCGACCTCGAGGAGGTGCGATCCGACGCCGAGCTCTCGATCCGGCGCGACCTGGCCAGGAAGTACGAGAGCCGCGAGATCGCGTACAGGATCGCGGCGGAGGGCGACGGACAGGTGACCCGCACCGCCGAGCTGGCGCGCGAGGCGACGACGCTCGACGATCTCTTCTCGCTCGCGGAATCCTACGAGCCGGTCGCCGTCGACTAGCGGCCCTTCCGGCGAAACGCCACATCGTATCGGGGCGGCGCACAGGCTGCGCCGCCCCTGCTTTTTCCCCCGCCCGCTCGGACGCGCGACGGAGGGCGCGGGCAGGGCCAGAGGGGGTTCCTTGACGGCCCGAAGCACAGGCCCCTATACTGCGGCCATGACAATCGGGGGAGTGGCGCTCGACGGCAGGTTCCTCCTGGCGCCCCTGGCCGGCATCACGGACAGCCCGATGAGGCTCCTGTGCCGGCGCGCCGGCGCGTCGATGGTCTGGACGGAGATGGTGAGCGCCGAGGGGATCGTGCGGGGCGGCGAGAAGACGCTCGCCCTCCTGCGGTTCCGCGAGGAGGAACGCCCGATCGCCTTCCAGATCTTCGGGGCGCGGCCCGAGAGCATGGCCCGGGCCGCCGCCGCCGCCGCGGCCATGGGGCCCGACGTCATCGACCTGAACGCCGGGTGTCCCGCGAAGAAGGTCGTGAAGTCGGGCGCCGGATCGGCCCTCATGCGCGACCTGGGGCTCCTGGCCGAGATCGCGTCGGCCGTGGTCGAGGCCAGCGATCTCCCCGTGACGGTGAAGATCAGGAGCGGGTGGGACGTCGACTCCCCGAACGCCGTCGAGGCGGCCCGGACGGTCGAGGCCCGGGGCGTCGCGGCCGTTGCCGTCCACCCGAGGACGAGGGCCCAGGGGTTCACGGGGTCTGCCGACTGGTCGATCGTCCGCGCCGTCAAGGCGGAGCTCGGCATTCCGGTGATCGGAAGCGGCGACGTCCGCTCGCCCGAGGATGCCCTCAGAATGATGAGCGAGACGTCGTGCGACGCCGTGATGATCGGCCGCGCGGCGGTCGGGAACCCGTGGATCTTCGGGCAGTCGCGCGATCTCGAGGCGACCGGCAACGCTTCCACGCCGCCGTCTCTCGCGGACCGGATCGAACTCGCCATGCGGCACGCCGATCTCATGATCGAGGAGAAGGGTGAGAAGCGTGGCGTCTTCGAGATGAGGAAGCACCTCGTCGCGTACTTCCGCGGCTTCCCTGGAGCGTCGCGGCTCCGGGCGGAACTCGTGCGGATCGACGAGCACGAGCGCGTCCGGGCACGGCTCGCTGGAGCGCTGGCGGTGGCGGGACGAGCGGGAGGAGAGGAGAACGTCGATGGAAGCTAGGACGCGGCCGGGCACACGGTGCGACGCGGTTCTCACGCCGGCGCGTTGGCGTACGCTGGCGGCGTTCCTCGTGCTCGTGCTCCTCGCGGGCTGCGCGGGTCATCCGGGCACGAGCGGAAGCGGCGTCGATACCGTCGAGATCATCTCGTATCCGGCCTCCGGGGGCGAGACGCTGTCGTCGATCGCCGACGACTTCTACGGCGACCGGGCAGCCGCCGACTACCTCGCCGAGGTCAACGACGTGTCCGAGGACACCGAGCTGGACCCGGGCGCCCTCGTGCGCGTGCCGGTCGGCGAGGAGGACGTGTCGCGCTACAAGCGGAGGACCGAGGCGAAGATCCTCTACAACCGCGGGACCACGTTCGCCGAGCGCGGCGACCTCCAGAAAGCCGAGGAGGAGTTTCGCGCGGCACTCACGGCCGATCCCCAGTTCTTCGACGCCGGGTACAACCTGGGCGTCGTGCTCCTGATGGGGGGCGACACGGCGCGCGCGGCCGCGGCGCTCGAGCGGGCGACCGCCTTGAGGCCCGACGATCCCGACGCCCTCTTCGCGCTCGGGAAGGCCTACTTCGATGAGGGCCGGACCGAACAGGCCCTCTCGGCCTTCGAGCGGGTTCTCGACATCGACCCCGACCTCGAGGACGCGCACTACTCCAGAGCGATCGCGGAGCTCCAGCTCGGGCGGCGGGGAGAGGCGATCGTCCATCTCGATTCCTATCTGAGGCGTTTCCCCGACGGCGTCTGGGCGGGCAGGGCGCGCGCGAGGCTCGAGGAGCTGGCGAGGGGCGCGGGTGCAGAGGACCGATAGCACCGGCACGAGCGAGAGCGGGGACGACGCTTGATCGAACTCTCGAACGTCAACCTGACCTACGACGGCGCCGCGCGGGCTGCTCTCACCGACGTGAGCCTCACGATCGGCGAGGGCGAGGCCGTCGCGATCGTGGGGCCGAGCGGCTCCGGCAAGACGAGCCTCGTCAGGCTCCTGAACGCCCTCCTTCTTCCGACGAGCGGACGCGTCATCGTCGACGGGCTCGACACGAGCGACCCCGCTAACGTCTGGGAGGTCCGCCGTCGCGTCGGCCTCATCTTCCAGAACCCGGACAACCAGCTCGTGAGCACGACCGTCGAACGGGAGCTCGCTTTCGGGATGGAGAACCTGGGTCTGCCGTCCGGCGAGATCGCGGCGAGGATCGAGGAGGCGCTCGAGCGACTCGACCTCGTCCGTCTCCGCGACCGGGCGCCGCACCGGCTCTCGGGTGGCGAGAAGCAGCGCGTCGCGATCGCGGCCGTGCTCGCGATGCGCCCCGACTGCCTCGCTCTCGACGAGCCGACCTCGCTCCTCGACGGCGTCGGGCGGCGAGAGGTGTGGGAGATCCTCCGGGAGCTTGGGCGCGACACGGCGCGGACGGTCATCCACGTCACGCAGTTCCCGGACGAGATCACGCTCTCGTCGAGGGCGATCGTTCTCGCGGGCGGACGCGTGGTGTTCGACGGGTCGCCGGGCGAGCTCTTCCGCCGATCAGACCGTCTGGCGGAATGGGGGCTCGCGCGCCCTTCGGCCATGGAGATCGCGGCGCGGCTCCGCGAGGCCGGATACCCGATCCCGGAGGCGGCCGTGACCGTCGGCGAAGTCGTCGAGGGCGTGCTCGCGGGGAGCCGGGGAGGTGCCGCGTGAGAATCGATCTCGCATCGGTGACGGTCGTCTACGACGCAGGCCTTCCGACGACGGCGACGGCGCTCGCCGGCGTGGATCTCGCGATCGGCGAGGGGGAGTCTGTCGCGATCGTCGGGCCGACGGGTTCCGGCAAGACCACGCTCCTGGAAGTTCTTGCGGGGATCACCGCGCCCTCGACCGGGCGCGCCGAGCTCGCCGACGGCGACGGGGCGCCTCTGAGATCCCGCGTCGGTCTCGTGCACCAGTTCCCCGAGGCCCAGTTTTTCGAGGAGACCGTCTTCGACGATGTCGCCTTCGGTCCCAGGAGGCTCGGGATCCCGGCCGGGGACGTCGAGGGCCGCGTCCACGAGGCCCTCGCGCGCGCCGGTCTGTCGGCGGAGGAGTTCGCGCCGAGGGCGCCGCTCTCTCTCTCGGCCGGGGAGAAACGCCGGGCAGCCATCGCCTGCATCCTCGTGCTCGATCGCCCGTTTCTGGTTCTCGACGAGCCGACCGCCGGGCTCGATCCCGTGACGCGCGACAGGATCGCCGGCCTGATCGAGAGCGAGATCGGGGCCGGACGGGGCGTCGCGATCGTCACCCACGACCTCGAGCTCGCCGACCGGGTCGCCGGGCGGACCGTCGTGCTCTCTCACGGGGCTGTCGCGGCCGACGGCCGGACGGCGGACGTCTTCGCGGACGCCGGGCTCCTCGAGCGGCTCGGGCTCACGCCACCCCCGCGCTACGAGCTGGTTCGCCGCCTGGCGGAGGTTTCGAGCGATGTGGCCGCGGAGGTAGGGCGCCTCCTGGGGACTCCGCTCTCGGCCCCGCTCACGGCCCCGCGCGTCGGCCCGCTCGCCGACCCGCCCGGGGGCCCACCCGGCGGCCCGCTTGCGGAGCCGGGCGCCTGATGCTACGCTCGTACTGCGGGAGGTCACCGTCCCTTATGCTCACATCGATGACACGGGGGAGAACATGAAGATGCGCACCAAGGCGCGTGTGATGGACGCGGACGACGTCCGCCGCGCGATCACGAGGATCGCCCACGAGATCCTCGAGCGGAACGGCGGCATCGACAGCCTGGCGCTCATCGGGATCCAGACCAGAGGCTCTGATCTCGCGAAGCGGGTAGCGGACGCGATCGAGAGCATCGAGAGCGAGCGCGTGCCCGTGGGGGTGCTCGATATCACGCTCTACCGGGACGATCTCCAGACGATCGCCGAGCAGCCGGTCGTCAACGAGAGCGACATCCCGTTCGACGTGCAGGGCAAGACGATCGTGCTCATCGACGACGTGCTGTACACCGGGCGCACCGTGAGGGCCGCGCTGGACGAGATCATCGACTTCGGCCGACCCAAATCGGTCCAGCTCGCCGTGATCGTAGACAGGGGTCACCGCGAGCTGCCGATCCGCGCGGACTACGTGGGCAAGAACGTCCCGACCTCCGAGACCGAGAGCGTCGCCGTGCGGATGATGGAGAAGGACGGCGCCGACGAGGTCCTGATCCAGTCGCTCGAGCGCTAGGAGCTGGAACGGATCTCCCGATCCCGCTGCTGCTGTCTCGCTCAGACCTCCGAAGGAGTCAGACGAACCCGTGTTGAAGAGATCCCCCGTTCTCCTTCTCATCTCCCTCGCGCTCATCTCCTCACAGAGCTGCGTGTACTACAACACCTTCCACAACGCCGAGCTCGCCGCCGAGGAGGCCGCGACCCTCCGGGAGGAACGCCCTCCCGACTCCGAGCCGGGCGCCCAGGAGATTGAGCTCTACGAGCGCGCGATCGAGAAGAGCGGGGTCGTGCTCCGCAAGCACGCCGACACGAGCTGGGCCGACGACGCGTACCTGCTCATAGGAAGCTCGCTCTACTACCAGGGCAAGTACGAGAGCGCGGAGTCCAAGCTCACGGAGTTCCTCGCCGTCCACCCGAACAGCGAGCTCAGACCCGAGGCCGAGTACATGCTCGCCGCCGTCATGGTGGCCAAGGGCAGCACCATCTCGGCCGAGAGCCTCCTCGAGGATCTGGCCAACGCCGATCCGCCTCACGATCTCTCCGACGACGCGCTCTTTCTGATCGGCGAGGGTCTCAAGGAGAGGGAACTCTACGAGGAAGCGGCCGCGGTCTACACGGAGGCGCTCGAGCGCTTCCCCGACAGCGACCGGGCCGCCGAGATCCACTTCAGCGCCGCGGAGTGCTACCTGGCGCTCGAGCGGTACCTCGACTCGGCTCGCCACTACGCGGCCGTCGCCGACGAGGACGCGGTGGGCCAGCTTCTCTTCGAGGCGAGGCTCAAGCTCTCGGAGGTCAAACTCACCCCGGGCGACATCGAGGAGGGGCTCGTCATCCTCGAAGATCTCGAGCGTCGGACCATCGATCAGGATAACCTGGATCGAATCCTCCTTCTCAAGGCGCGAGGGTACGAGGAGCTCGGCGATCTCGAGAAGGCGATCTCGACGTACGAGGGGGTCTATCTCGGCCACCCGAGATCGGACGCCTCGGCCGCGGCCCACTACAGGATCGGCCTGATCCATCGCGACTGGCTGGAGTCGCTCGACGAGGCCCTGGCGTCGTTCGAGAAGGCGCGGGAGGAGGCCCCGCGGAGCGAGGCCGGCGAGATCGCGACCCAGGCCGCCCGTGACGTCGAGGCGATGAAACGCTTCATAGCGACCATAGAGCGAGGAACGTCGGTCGCGGCCACGGCGGCTGCGGGCGAGGCCGCCTCGGAGGCAGAGGAGACCGCCGAGCCAGGCGTGACCGAAGGGACGGGCGAGGGACCGGGAGCGGCGGCGGACTCCTCCGGAGCTGCCACTTCGATCGTCGACACGGCGCACGTGACGGCGCTCTCGCCCCCGACCGGGGAGGGCGTTGAGACCGGGCCGCCCGATTCCCTCGCCGCGGCCGGTGTCGACCCTTTGCCCGGAATGGCCGGTCCCGAAGGTCAGCAGGGTGGCGAGCCCGGCCGACCCGATCCCGCGCAGACGGAACGCCCGCCGGATGCGAGGGCAGAGCCCCGCGCGACCGGCCCCCCGGATGAGGAGATCGCCGACGCGTACTTCCATCTGGGCGAGATCTACCTCTTCCGGATCGAGAACGTCGACAAGGCGCTCGTTCAGTACAAGAAGGTCGTGGAGGACTACCCGACGAGCGAGGCCGCACCGAGGGCGGGGCTCGCCGTCGCCTGGGCGCTCGAGACCGCCGTCGGCGATACCGCCGCCGCGCTCAACTGGTACCGGGGTGTGATCGGCAGGTTCCCGCGCACCGAGCAGGCCAACGCCGCGCGCGAGCGGCTCGGCATCGAGCCGATCCCGCTGGTCGGGCCGCCGATGACCGGCCTCGGAGTGGAGAGCGCCGCGACGAAGGCGGCCGCGGTGGAGGCAGCCGCGACGGAAGGGCCTCCTTCCGCCGGGCCGCCCGTCGAAGTGGACGCGGAGGGCGGGACCGAGGACGCCGTCGAAGGTGGCGTCGAGGGTGGCGTTGAAGGTGGGATCGAGGGTGGCGTTGAAGGCGGGATCGACGGCGCTGACGCCGACGCGGCTCCCGAGAGCCTGGAGCCGCCGGTCGAGCAGGCGACGCAGGAGGAGCCTCCGGACGAGCCGCCCCCGACGAACGAGCAGTCGGAGCCAGCCTCCGCTGAGGTGGACGCCGCGGAGACGCCCACCGTGGAGACGGACGCCACCGAGGCAGACGCCGCGCAGGCGCCGCCCGACAGCGCCGACCAGAACAACGCGCCGGGCGTCGAGCCCGGGCAGGACGAGGCCCCGGCCCAATCACCCTGACCGAACCACGGGAGGAGTCGAGCGAGCATGAGTCTCATCAGGAGCGTCTCCGGCGTCCGAGGAATCGTCGGCGAGGACATCACGCCCGATGTGGCCAGGCGTTACGGACTCGCGTTCGCGCTCATGGCACGGGGCGACATCGTCGTGGGCTGGGACTCGAGAAGGAACGGCGACGAACTCAAGGACGCCGTCGTCTCCGGGCTCCGGGCGAACGGGGCGCGGGTGCTCGACGCGGGCATCGTCCCGACGCCGACCGTGGGGATCGCGGTCCGCCGCCGAGGGCTGGCCGGCGGGGTCGCCATCACGGCGAGCCACAATCCCGAGGAGTACAATGGGCTCAAGTTCTTCTCCCCGGAGGGGATCTTCCTCGACGGCGACGGGGTCGCGTCGCTCTTCGAGCTCGTCGACGGCGAGCTTCCGCCTCCCGAGGGTGACGGGCCCGAGCCGGTCGGACTTCCGGACGCCGTCGACGATCACCTCGCGCTCGTGAAGGAGTCGGACGTGATCGACCTCGACGCCGTTGCGCGCGCGAGACCGAGGATCGCCGTCGACTGCGTGAACGCGGCGGGCTCGGTCGTCCTGCCCCGCCTCCTCCGGGAGATCGGGTGCGACGTCGTCGAGGTCTCGACCGATCCGATGTCGGGCTTCTCGCGCGGCGCCGAGCCGATTCCCGCCCACCTCGACCAGCTCTCCCAGGCGGTCACGTCGTCCGGCGCCGTCGCGGGACTCGCCTGCGACCCGGACGCCGACCGGCTCGCCATCGTGGACGAGACCGGCCGGGCGGTCGGGGAGGAGTACACGCTGGCCGCCGCGGCACGGATCGTGCTCTCGAAGAGGAAGGGGCCGCTCGTCGCGAACGTCTCGACGAGCCGCATGATCGATGACCTGGGTGACGAGTACGGCGTTCCCGTTTACCGCACGCGGGTCGGCGAGATCAACGTCGTCGCGAAGATGGTGGAGGTCTCGGCCGTCCTGGGGGGAGAGGGGAACGGCGGTGTGATCCTGCCCGAGGTGCACCTCGGGAGGGACGCGGCGACTGCAGCGGCCCTGATCGCTTCTGCGGTCGCCACGGCCGGCGAGGGCATCGGGTCGCTCCTGTCGACGTTCCGGCCGTACTCCATGGTGAAGCGGAAGCTCGCGCTCGAGGAGACGTCCCGGGAGGCCATCGTCGAGGCGATTCGGGAGGCGTTTCCGGACGGCGATCTCGACCTTACCGACGGCGCAAAGATGTCTTGGCCCGACCGTTGGGTTCACGTTAGGATGTCGGGTACGGAGCCCGTGATCCGGGCGATCGCCGAGTCGGAATCCTCCGACGACGCAGCAGATCTGGTCGCAAGAGCTGCCTCAGCTGTGACTCGAGCGGCGGGAGGAGCCTGAGGATGTGCGGAATCATCGGATGCGTCTCCAGGGACCGTGACGTCGTTCCGGTCCTCCTGGAGGGTCTGAAACGCGTGGAGTACCGCGGGTACGATTCGGCGGGAATCGCCGTCGTCGAGGGCGGGAGCCTCGGGGTGAGGAGGGTGAAGGGGAAGATCGACGGGCTTTCGGCGCTGGTGGAGCGGCACCCGCTCGCGGGACCGACCGGCATCGGCCACACACGCTGGGCCACGCACGGCGAGCCGTCCGAGCGGAACGCCCATCCGCAGATCGACGGGAGCGGCCGGATCGCTCTCGCTCACAACGGCATCGTTGAGAACTACCGTGCCCTCAGGAGGAACCTCGAAGCCAAGGGGCACGTCTTCACGTCGGAGACCGACACCGAGGTGCTCGCCCACCTGGTTCAGGAGAACTACGAGGGAAACCTGGAGGCCGCGGTCCGCGCCGCCCTCGCTCTGGTTCGGGGCGCGTACGGGATCGCCGTCGTCTGCGCCGACGAGCCGGGCAAGCTCGTGGGCGCGCGGAACGGGAGCCCTCTCGTCGTGGGCATAGGCTCGGACTCCTACTTCGTCGCCTCGGACGTCGCGGCCCTCGTTCGACACACCAGGGACGTCGTCTACCTCGACGACCTCGAGATGGTCGTCGCGACTCCCGACGGCTTCTCGACGACGACGCTCGAGAACGAGCTCATCACGAAGGACGTCGAGACGATCACCTGGAACATCGATACGATCGAGAAGAACGGATTCCCGCACTTCATGCTCAAGGAGATCTTCGAGCAGGAGCGGACGGTGCAGGATGCCGTCAGGGGGCGACTCATCGAGGCCGCCGGCGACGCGATCCTCGGGGGACTCCGGGAGCACCGGCGCGCCCTCGAGAAGGCCGAGCGCATCATCCTCCTGGCCTGCGGGACGTCGTGGCACTCGGCGCTGATCGGCGAGTACATGATAGAAGACCTTGCCCGGGTGTCGGTCGAGGTCGAGTACGCCTCGGAGTTCCGCTACCGGAACCCCGTGCTCGACCCCGACGACATCGCGATCGTCATCAGCCAGTCGGGCGAGACGATCGACACGCTGGCCGCGATGAGCGAAGCGCAGCGGCGCGGCGCGATCGCGCTCGGCATCGTGAACGTCGTGGGATCGACGATCGCGCGCCAGAGCGACGGCGGCGTCTACACGCACGCCGGCCTCGAGATCGGCGTCGCGTCGACCAAGGCCTTCACGTCCCAGCTGATGGTCCTCGCCGCGAAGGCGCTCATGGTGGGGAGGAGCAGGAACATCTCGGTGACCAAGGGGAGGCGCATCGTGAAGGCGATGCAGCAGATCCCCTCGCAGATCGGCGAGATTCTCGGCCGCGACGAGAGCATCCGGGACATCGCTGCGCGCTACGCGCAGCATTCGAACTTCCTCTACCTCGGCCGCGGGTACAACTTCCCGGTCGCGCTCGAGGGCGCGCTCAAGCTCAAGGAGATCTCCTACATCCACGCCGAGGGCTACCCCGCGGCGGAGATGAAGCACGGCCCGATCGCGCTCATCGACGAGCACATGCCGGTCGTCGTGATCGCGCCGCAGGACGCCTTCTACGAGAAGATCCTGTCGAACATGCAGGAGGTGAAGGCGCGCGGCGGGAGGATCATCGCGATCACGTCGGAGGGCGACGATCAGGTCGAGAAGATGGCCGACGAGGTCATCGAGATCCCGAGGACGCTGCCGCACCTCACGCCGATCCTGTCGGTGATACCGCTTCAGCTCCTCGCGTACCACATCGCGGTCGAGCGCGGCTGCCACGTCGACCAGCCGAGGAACCTCGCGAAGAGCGTCACGGTCGAGTAACGAAGCGCGGAAAGGGAACGATGGCCGAAGGCGATCCGAAGCTGACTCAGATCGTCGAGTGCGCCGGGTGAGCTTCGAAGCTGGGTCCGGAGGACCTGCGCTACGTGCTCGGCAAGCTCGGACGTGTGGTTGATCCGCGCGTGCTCGTTTCTTCGAACACCGCGGACGACGCCGGGGTGTATCTCATGGGGGACGGGAGCGCCCTCGTCCTCACCGTCGACTTCTTCACGCCGATCGTCGACGACCCGCGGGACTACGGCCGCATCGCCGCGGCGAACGCGGTCTCGGACGTCTACGCGATGGGAGGGACACCGCTCGTCGCGCTGAACGTGCTGTGCTTCCCGGACGAGCAGCTGTCGCCCGACATCATGGTCGGCATTCTCGCGGGCGCGCAGGAGAAGATGGCGGAAGCAGGCGTGGTCGTCATCGGCGGGCACTCCGTCATTGACAACGAGCTCAAGTTCGGCTGCTCGGTCGTCGGCACGATCGATCCCGCGAAGGTGGTGACGAACGCGGGCGCCGTGCCGGGCGACGTTCTCGTGCTCACGAAACCGATCGGCGTCGGCGTCCTCACGACCGCGCTGAAGCACGAGAGGCTCGAGGACGCCAAACTCGCCGAGATCACCGAGCTCATGGCCACCCTGAACCGCGCCGCCGCCGAGGCGATGGTCGAAGCAGGAGCGCACGCGGCGACCGACGTCACGGGATTCGGGCTCGTCGGCCACGCGGCGGAGATGGCGGAGGGAAGCGACGTCACCCTCGAGATCGAGATGGCGAGCGTGCCGCTCATCGACGGGGCGCTCAAGGCGGTGCGGGACGGGCTTATCCCCGCCGGCCTCGCCAACAACAGAGAGTACTACCGGTCGTACGTTGCGGCCTCGTCTGGCATCGACAGCTACGTGGCGGAACTCCTGTACGATCCGCAGACCTCCGGCGGGCTCCTGATCGCCCTGCCCGAGGATCGCGTGGCCGCCTTCGAAGCGGCGCTCGCCGCGAAGGGCGGCGAAAGCTGGATCGTGGGGAAGGTGCTCCGCAGGAGCGACCGACCGCTGGCGATCGTCTAAGGACGCGCGGGCGACCGGGCAAACAGCGAACACGGTGGGAATGGATGGGTCCTGGTGGGCCCCGAGGGCTTCAAACCCTTATGTCGGGCGGCTAATCCCGTCCGAGGTGGGTTCGATTCCCACACGTTCCCGCCAAACCTTTCTGTCCTCCGGGGGTGTCGAAAGAGTGAAGGCGCTGGCGCTCCTCTCTGGCGGCCTCGACAGCATCCTCGCGGCGCGGCTCGTCGCGGATCAGGGGATCGAGGTGGTCGGCGTGAGCTTCGTGTCCCCCTTCTTCGACGCCGCCTCCGCGCAGAGGGCGGCCGACGAGGCCGGCATCGAACTCGTGGTCATCGATCTCTCCGAGGATATCCTCGAGCTTCTGCGGGGGCCGAAGCACGGGTTCGGCAGGCACGTGAACCCGTGCATCGACTGCCACGCGCTCATGGTGCGGCGCGCCGCCGAGAGGATGCAGGAGCTGGGCGCGTCGTTCGTCGTGACCGGGGAGGTCGTCGGACAGCGCCCGAAGTCACAGATGCGGTTCGGGCTCGAGGTCGTCGAGCGCGAGTCGCGGCTGAAGGGATATCTCCTGCGGCCCCTCTCGGCCCGCCTCCTCTCGCCGACCGTCCCGGAGGAGAGCGGCTGGGTCGATCGCGAGAAGCTCTTGGGGCTTCATGGTCGGACGCGCAAGCCGCAGATGGAGCTCGCGAGCGAGCTCGGGGTCACGCACTACGCTTCGCCCGCCGGAGGGTGTCTCCTGACGGACGAGAACTACTCCCGCGGGATCCGCGACCTGATCGATCACGACAGTCTCTCGGTCGCCGACGTCAGGCTTCTCTCGGTCGGTCGGCAGTTCCGGCTCTCGGAGCGAGCGAAGTTGGTCGTGGGGCGCAACCACGGCGAGAACGAGACCCTCTTTGGCCTCGCGCCGCCGGGATCGAAGCTCGTCAAGACGGTCGACAGAAAGGGCCCCGTCGCCGTGCTCGCCGGCGAGCCGAACGACGAAGACCTCGAGCTCGCCGCCGGAGTCGTGGCGCGGTACGCCGACACCTCGAAGGACGAGGTCGTGCGGGTCCACGTCTGGACCGAGGACGGGTCGAGCACCGAATGCAACGTGACGCCGCTCCGGCCGAGGAGCGTGCGGGAGCTGGCGATTTGAGACGCGTCTGCTGTGCCGGCGTGTGCGCCGTGGCGCTCTTCCTCGTGACCCTTTCCACGACGCCGGCGGCGGGACAGGACGACCGGGCACCGACCGCCGGGAGCGACGTGGCGGCCGGGAGCGACGCGGCCGTCGTGAAGCAGGCGGTCACCGCGGGCACGCCGCCGGACGACGGCGGGAGCGAGCCCGGGGGCCTGCCGAGCGGAGGACAGGCCGCCCTCGCGTCGGCGCTCTACCCGGGGCTCGGCCAGCTTCTCAACAAGAAGGAACACAAGGCCGCGATCATCGGTGGCATCGAGGCGTTCCTGATCGCGAGGCTCATCCTCGAAGATCGCTGGACGCGGAACTCGTTCAGGCTGTATCAGGAGACCGGCGACGGGGAGTACTTCGACCGCTACTCGAAGCACTTCGACACGAGGCAGAACCTTCTGTGGTGGGCGATCCTCGTCGGGATCTACGGCATCGCGGACGCCTACGTCGATGCCCATCTCGCCACGTTCGACGAGCCGCTGTCGCCGAGACTCGAGGGATCGCTCGCCGAGGCGAGCGGCGGAGGTCCGGACGGATTCCAGCTCGCCGTCGTCGTCAGGTTCTGACGGCGGTCGAACGGGGACACGATACTCGACTGAGGAGGTAGGAGCGCATGGCGAAGAGCCCGCAGAGCCGCAAGAAGGCGGCGAATCGCAAGGACTACTTCAGGGATTTCGTCGAGACGGTAGTCACGGCCGTCGTTCTGGCGCTCATCCTGCGCGCGTTCGTCGTGCAGACCTTCCGGATCCCCTCCGGATCGATGGAGGACACGCTCCTCGTCGGCGACTTCCTCATCGTCAATAAGTTCATCTACGGCATCAAGGTCCCGTTCACCGACACGCACCTGCGCGGCATCCGGGAGCCGAATCGCGGCGACGTGATCGTGTTCCAGTACCCCGACCCCGACCCGCGCGCGAAGAAGGAGAACTACGTCAAGCGCTGCGTCGGCGTCCCGGGCGACATCATCGAGCTCAAGAACAACGTGCTCTACGTGAACGGCGAGGCTGTCGAGGAGGACTTCATCAAGCTCAAGCCGCCCACGCCCCGCTGGTCGACCTTCGGCCCGGTCAAGGTGCCCGAGGAGTCGCTCTTCATGATGGGGGACAACAGGAACTGGAGCGCCGACAGCCGGGACTGGGGGTTCCTCGATCAGGGGCTTCTCAAGGGGAAGGCGGTCGTCATCTACTGGTCCTGGGACGGGAAGCTCAAACGCCCTCGCTTCGAGCGCGTCTTCGATCTCATCCGCTAGCGTCCGCAACCAGCACGCCATCTTGGGATCGTAGGGCACTGCCGAGCCACCCGTGCCAGAATGGCGAAGGAGCCGCTGCCGCACCGGTCGGAGGCACACGTCGTGGATGAGCAGCTGGAGTTCGTCAGGCTCGTGGTTTCCCGCCTCGATGCAGCCGGGATTGCCTGCATGTTGACGGGTTCGATGGCGATGTCGGTCTAAGCAGTACCTCGGATGACGCGGGACATCGACTTCGTAATCGAGTGCCGCCCCGAGGACGCTTCGCGGATCGCGGAGTTGTTCGGCGACGACTGCTACGTCGATGAGAGGGCAGTGCGTCAGGCGATCACCGCGAAGGGAACGTTCAACATCATCCACAGCGAGTGGATCGTCAAGGCTGACTTCATCGTGCGCAAGGAAGACGAGTACCGCCGTCTCGAGTTCGATCGCAAGCGTGCCGTCGCTGTCCACGGGTCGGAGGTCTGCGTGGTCGCACCTGAGGATCTCGTACTCTCGAAGCTCGGCTGGTCGAAGAACGGCGACTCGGACATGCAGCTCCGGGATGCCCGGGACGTAGCTCAGAGCGTCGTCGATCTGGATTGGGACTACATGAGAGGATGGGGCTCACGGCTCGGCGTGAGTGACCTTCTGAAGGAGATCGAGCGGTGACGACCGACACGCCGGCAGAGATCCAGGCGCGATACACCGCGATGCTCATGGCCGTGTCACCGGCGCGGCGCCTGGAGATGGCGTGCGGCATGTTCACGACCGCCAAGGCGCTCGCCCTCGCAGGCATCCGTCTTGAGCGCGGCCGAAGGAGCGCTGCTGAAGAGCGAGAGGCTCTGTTCCTGCGGTTCTACGGCCAGGACTTCAGTGCCGACGAGACGCGGAAGATACTCGCTCACCTGCGGAACCACAAGCCGCAGACCGACCCCGCCGATGGTGCTACCTCATGATCACAATCCTGCCGTCCGCGACTTCGTCTCCCGACGCGAGCCGCGCGAAGTAGACGCCCGAAGCCGTTCGGGCTCCCGAGTCGTCCTTTCCGTCCCACACCACCGTGTGCTCTCCCGCACTCCTCCACGCGTCGATCAGTGTGGTCACGACACGCCCGCTCACGTCGTGCACGGTCAGGTGCACCGTCCCTGCCCGGCGGAGTGAGTACGAGACCGTCGTGCGAGAGGGCGACGGGTTCGGGTAACCGCGAACCACCACGGACTGCGACGCGCCGTGCGGGTCCTCGATGCCCGAGGGCTCGCCCGGGATCTCGATCGCGTAGTGATCGCCGCCGCGGCCGCTGATGCCGGCGTGGACGCCCTTGCCGCAGGTCACGACGTGCGTCTTGCCTCCGGTCGTCGTAGTGATGCCCACGTCGTACATCGAGCCCGGCGTGTCGAGGGTGAAGATCGGCCGGGAGTCATCCCGCTCGAAGACGTGAAGCTCCGGGAACGTCCCGCCCCACGACGAGATCGCGAACCGCTCGCTGTCGGTCGAGAAGCTCATGTTGGTCGTCACGTCGGTGGGGTCGCGGGGCTCGGCGTCGCTCTCCGTGTCCTCGTTCGCGGAAGGCTCGCGCCGCGCGCCGCCGTAGGCGTACTCCCAGACGGGATCGAGCGAGGGCAGGTCGAAGAGCTCCACCCAGATCTCGTTCGGAGAGGTGAATCCGTTGTCCCAGGCGATCGCGAGCGACGCCTCATCGGGCGAGAACGCGCACTGCCCCACGTAGTAGCCGCTGCCCTGACTCGTGGTCCAGAAGGTGCCGTAGGCGGATCCGTTCCACTCCTTCAGATAGAATGTCGACCAACCCCACGCCAGGTAGCGACCGTCGTCCGAGATCGCCAGCGCGTCGTTGCCGGCGCCGATCGGTCCGCTCCACCGGAGCGACACGTCGTAGCGGTCGTACACGTAGACGGTCGGCCAGCTCGCCAGGGCGATGTACGCGCCGTCGCCGGTCATCTCGACGGCGGTGATGCTGCCCGACGGCAACTCGTCGTCGATGACGGGCCTCCCGTCGCCGGCGTCGAACGCGAAGAGGCGCCCGACGTTCTGGCCGCCCGATCCATACGTGGTCACGCCGACCGCGATCGTGGATCCGTCGTCCGATACGCAAATCGGCTTCCTGCTGGCCCAGCCTCCGTAGACGAGCGACCGGCACGGATGCACGACGTACGACCACAGGGGAGTGGAGGAACCCGGCCGCCACTCCGAGATGACCGCCGTCGAGTCCGCGTCGTAGAAGTCGATCGCGGCGAGCACGTCGCCGTTTCTCGACGCGTCGACGAAGAACGCGTTCCCGTCGAAGGTCCAGTCCGCCGTGCCGTCGCCCGAGAGGGGGACGGCCTCGACGTGCTTGGGAGAGTTGAGCTCGGTACCGGCGAACGACAGCCCGTAGGCGTCGCTGATTCCGACCGACGTGTAGATCGGGTCCTCGAAGTGCCGGTGCCAGAGGATCGTCGCGTCCCGGCTTCCGCCGGCGGTGGCCGAGGCGCCGGACGGCGCGACTGCAGCCGAGTCCTCGTTCGTCTCGAGCGTGCGGGAGGAGACGCCGTCCGCGCTCTGATGGGGGACGATGCTGACGTCGGACGCGAGGGAGGGGATGCTCACGAGCGCGAGCGTGCAGAGAACAGCGATCAGGACAGCCGTGCTTCGCCGCATGACAGAAGCCTCCTCATCCGGGAATCCGTTCCGCGGGAACTCTTCGATTGCCTGTGGTTGTCCCTGGTGAGCGTAGCACAGGTGAAGCGACACGTCAAGTTGCCGCCGGGAACGGGCGGCCGCCGTCCCGCGCGGGACCAAGTGCGTTGGGTCGAACGCGCCCCGCGGGCGGTGCCTCAGTCCCTGGATGCCTGGTCGTCTGCGACAGCCCCGGGATCTGATCTGAACAGCTCTCCCGATCCCGCTCCCCAGTAGGTGATGGCGTTGAACACGTCCGTGAAGGTGGCGTCGATCTTCCTCACATCGCGCGCCGGCATGTACCGCACAATGCCTGATGTTGCGGTCGGCGCGCTCGGTATCATCACGGTGACGTAGCCGTTGTCGTGCTCCTCCACGGTGAGCCCCAGGGCAAGGACGTCCGGAGCCATCGTCACCACGGCGGGGATGAACATCCCGTCGGCCTCCTGTCCGCCGAACTGGCGCAGCATGTTCCGGATCGCGCGATAGCCCGGGACGCGTCCGAGAACGCTCTCCTCGAGCCATCTGTTGGCACGGGAGCCCGCCTTCGTTCTGACACCCGCTCCCACCAGGAAGCAGATCAGGAGCAGGATCGCGAGCCCGACCAGTTCGGCGACAGCCACGCCGCCGATCTCCTCGACTGGGAGGAGCTCGGCTATCGGATCCGTGAACGTCCCGATCATGTCGAGTGCCTCTGCGACAAGGAACACCACGAGGATAATCGGCAGCACGATGAAGATCCCGCCGATGAGTGCGGACTTGAAGGACCCGCCGGAAGCAGCCATGGTCTCCTCCTTCGTTCTGCGCTGGTCGAGTATCCATCCGTATCCCTCTGATCGCCGACATGCTACCAGCCACGGACGCCGCTGTAAACGGCGCCCCCGAACCGGACGCGGCACCCCGGGCGTGCCCGTCTCTCCGTTCTTGCACCGCCCTCGCGAATCCCCTATCGTAGGACTCACCTGCGCAGACCGGAGTCTTCCCTTCGACGAGAGGAGGGGGTCATGCCGAGAGATCCTCGGACGATCGCAACCACGATTACCTTCTGCCTCGCGATGCTCCTGGCATCGGCGTGCGCGCACGCAGCCGAGGGCGGCACGTGCGCCTACCCGCTCGGGCGCGCCGAGCCGCTCATGGGTTTGAGGCCCGCGCCGGGCATCTACCTCGTGAACGACGTCTACTACTACACCGGGAAGGCCGGCTACCTCACGTCGTCGGTCGACCCAGTCGCCGACTCCATCGAGGCCGAACGCCTCGTCAACTACCTCAGTCTCAATTGGATGACGGAAGTCCGGCTCGGGAGCGGCGATCTCGGCGTCTGGTTGACGCTGCCGTACGGCCGCGAGGAGGTGTCGTGGGAGCCTCTGCGGCACGGCGCGGGTCGAGCGCCGTCTCGGGCGACAACGAGCGACGACGTGACCGGTGTCGGCGATCTGGCGCTGGGAGGCTCGGTCGCGTGGCGAACCGGCGTCTCGATGTGGAGTGGCTACGGCATGGTCTTCATGCCGACCGGCGATTACGATCAGAACCGCGCCGCGAACATGGGTCTGAACCGCTGGGCGTTCGACGTCGGCACCGCGGGCCGATGGGGGAGCCCGATGGGCGGCAGGGAGTTCGCGACGGTCCTGGGGCTCACAATCAACACCGAGAATCCCGACACGAGCTACAAGACCGGGGTCCAACTCCATGCCGACCTCGCCTACACGCAGCGGTTCGAGTCGGGTTTCTCGGTCGGGATCATAGGATACCACTACCGCCAGCTCACCGCGGACGGAGGGTCCGGCGCCCCGCCCGGGGAGCGCAAGGGTCGCGTGACGAGCGTGGGCGCCGCCGCGGGCTACGAGTTCGCCGGCGGGGTCGGCCTCGGCCTCCGCTACTACTACGAGTTCTGGGCCAAGAACTGGCTCGAGGGGAACGCGCTGTACGCGACGCTCTCGATCCCGTTCTGAGCCGCGCGGGGAACGGCGAACCGTCCGCCGCCTCCGCACCAGACGAAGCCGACGACTTCCGCAGCCGTCTCTGGTATCATGGTGCATCCTGTCAGAAGAAACCAATCGGCGCCCCGGACCCGGGGCGTCGCGCGCAGACGATGAAAGGGGAGGAGAGCGGATGGCCGAAGTGAAGTGGAGTGACAGCCTGTCCGTTGGCGTCGACCTCATCGACGAACAACACAAGATGCTGATCCAGCGACTGAACGACGTCTCGAAGGCCGTCCAGGTCCACCACGGAGCCGTCGAGATCGCGAGGACCCTGAGCTTCCTGGCCGACTACACCGACTTCCACTTCTCGGCGGAAGAGAAGCACATGAAGGCGAACGACTACCCCGGACTCGGGGATCATCTGGTGAAGCACGCCGAGTACAAGCAGACGATCAAGAACCTGAGCGACGACTTCGAGGAAGAGGGGGCGACTGCGGGGCTCGCCGACTCGATCAACACCCTTCTCGTGAACTGGCTTCTGAACCACATCAAGGAGACCGACGTCCAGTTCGGGACGTTCCTGCGGGAGAAGGGCGTCGTGCTCGAGGGGGAGGTCCGCTAGCTTCCCCTCGCCGGCAGAGCGCGGCCCGCAGTTCGCGCTCGCAGGCCGACTCGTTGCTGGTGCACTCACCGATCAAGAAGTGAGTCCGGACCCGACCGGAAACGCCCACGCGCCTCCGTCCACACCGCTCGATTCTCGCTCTCCTGCTCGCCACGGCGATCGTCCTCGCCCTGGCGTCGTCGGCTGCCGCCGACGTAGAGACCTGGATGCGCCTCATCTACAGCGACTATCCGACCACGAAGTCGGCCGAGCCGATCGAGGACTACGGCGTGGTCGAGTTCCATTACAATGGAGGGCGGGTTCGTTCGACACCGGAGATGATCCCCCGAGCCCGCGGACGAGCGGGGAAGGGACCCGCGGCGAAACGGAGGGAGCATGAAGGTCCCCGAACGCCTGGCGATCAACGTCAGGGACGTTCACGGCGAGACCGGGGTCGCGTGGCTCGCCCGCCTTCCCTCGGTCCTCGAGAAGTGCTCGCGCGAGTGGTCCCTGACGCTCGAGCCTCCGTTCGAGGCCGCGTCGTTCAACTACGTGGCGCCTGTCGTTCGGGCTGACGGCAGTCCGGCCGTTCTCAAGGTCGGTGTCCCGCACCGCGAGTTCACGACCGAGTTCGAGGCGCTCCGGGTCTTCGACGGGCGGGGAAGCGTCCGGCTCCTCGAGGGCGACGCCGAACGCGGCGTGATGCTCCTCGAGCGCGCAGTTCCCGGGACGCCCGTCTCGCGGCTCGGCGACGACGCGAAGGCGACGTCGGCCCTGACTTCGGTCATGCGTGAGCTCCGGCGTGACGTGCCCGCCGACCACCCGTTCCCGACGGTCGCCGATTGGGCGAGCGGGCTCGCGAAGCTCCGTCGGGAGTTCGGAGGCGGCACCGGCCCGTTCCCCCCGGAGATCGTGAATGCCGCCGAGTGGGCGTTCGCCGAGCTCATCGCCTCGTCGCCGACGCCCAGGCTTCTCCACGGCGATCTCCATCACGACAACGTCCCCGCAGCCGAGCGCCGGCCGTGGCTCTCGGTGGATCCCAAGGGCGTCGTCGGCGATCCGGCCTACGAGACGGCCGCGATGCTGAGAAACCCCGTGGCGTGGCTTCCGCTGCAGGACGATCCCGCACGGATCCTCAGGCGCCGCGTCGAACAGCTCGCTGACGAGCTCGGATTCGACCGGGCCCGCATCGCGGGGTGGGGGTTCGCGCAGACAGTCCTGGCCGCGTGGTGGACGTACGAGGACCACCGGCGCTACGACGAGGCCGGCATCCTCGTGGCTGAACGCCTCCTGGCGCTCCTCCGAGAACAGGTTTGACGGGCGGAATGGGGCTGATCGAATCCCAGTGATGCTACTCCGACACGACGAAGTTCCTCAGCCCACCGCAGCGGCCGTCGCACATCTGTGGTAGAATAGACAGCATGAACGAACGCAGACGAACCACGGCGGCTGTTGCCGCGCTGGCCCTGGCCGTGCTGGCGATCGTCGCTGTCCCGATCTCGGGCAGCGCCGTGACGCTCCGGGAGGCGTACGAGGCGGCCGGCCCCGGCGGCGGGTACGAGCGCGACGTCGTTCTCGAGACGGGGCAGATCTACACCGGCGGACTCCTCATCGGTCCGGTGCTCTCGCCGATCAGCTGGGATCTCGAGGGCGGTCGGGGAGAGGACGTCCGGATCACGGGGAACGGCGCGATCCTCGACCTCCGCGGTGAGCAGATCTGCATCTCCTACTGCACGAACCGTCTCGACCTGTCGGACTGCGTCGTCCTGAACGGGAACGTCCGGTTCAGGGGCATCAACACGAGCGACCACGTCGAGTTGCCGCAGGGCTCGGTCCGCTACTGCACGTTCTACGGTCCGCACGACTACGGCGTCCGGCTCCAGGGTGCGGGCGACGGCGTAACGATCGAGCGGAACATCGTCGTCGACGCGGTCGACACCGGATGGGACTACATCTACACGACCGGCGCGCCGAGCGACTGGATCCCGACCGGCACCAACATCTCGATGAGCGGACAGTTCGGTTTCTACGGCGTCCCGGTCGTTCGCGAGAACTGGACGTGGCACTCGGATCCCGTCCTGAACGCCACCGCACTCGCGCACTTCTCGTTCCTGTGCGAGTACGGGTGATTCGAGCCATTCGACTGGCCGGAGGCCGGTCAACCCCCGAACTCGAACGTGGTCGGAATCGACCCCCAGCTGATCGACCCCAAGCACGGCGACTTCAGACCCGAGCCGGGTTCCCCGGCGACCGCCTACGGCTGCCAGACCTTCCCCTCGGGAGGCTTGCGGCCGCCTGCCGGCGACGCCGCGGCGGCGCTCCGGACGCTCGCGCGTGGCGTCAGCAGGGCGCGAGCGAGCATCGCGGTCTCAGGCGCGATCGTGACCGACACGCTCTGGGACGCCGACACCGTACGGGTGGTCGGGAACGTCGACGTCGAGAACGGCGTGACGCTCGAGGTGGCGCCCGGCACGTGGGTCGAGTTCGAGGACTTCTACTCCCTCACCGTCCACGGACGCATCCTCGCCGTCGGAACCGCCGAGGACGCGATCGTATTCACGACCGACGAGCCCGAGGCGTTCGCCGTCGACACGACGGCGGTCGGTTGCTGGAACGGGATCCGCTTCCCGTGGACATCCTCGATGAACCAGGAGTCGCGGCTCGAGCACTGCGTCCTCGAGTACTCGAAGGGCCTCGGTGACGAACCATTCGGCGGCGCGCTCTCGGTCGTGGGCTTTTCGAAACTCCTCGTTCGGAACTCGACCATCCGGAGCAACGTCGCGGGGTACGGCGGAGCCGTCTTCTGTTCGCATCACGCCGCGCCCGTGCTCGTCGGGAATCTGATCGAGGGGAACTCCGCGTTCGTGGCCGGCGCCGCGATCTACGATCTCTACGCTTACCCCGACGTCACGAACTGCACGATCGTCTCGAACGTCGTCCTGAACGATGAACAGTTCGACGCGACCGGGACGATCCACAATCACATCTCGAAGCCCCGCGTGACCGGCTCGGTCTTCCGCGCGAACTCGAACGTCTACTTCATCCCGACGGAGCTCCTCGAGTCGAAGGCCTTCTACACGACCTTCTCGGATGTCGAGGGCGGGCACGACGGTGAGGGGAACGTCGACGAGGATCCCCTCTTCATCGGGAGCGGGGATCATCCCTACGCCCTCTGGCCCGGCTCGCCGTGCGTCGACGCCGGGGCCCCCGACACGCTCGGCCGCAGGCTCCCGCCGGTCGACCTCGGGGGGCGGCCCAGGCTCGACGGCGGCCGTGTCGACATGGGCTCCTACGAGGGGTCGGACGGAACAGGGATCGAGGAAGAGCTGGCGCCCGACGGAATGCTCGTCCGCGCGCGCCCGAACCCGTTCCGCCACGGAACGACGATCATCTGCACGCCGCCCGAGCGTACGCACGTCACGGTCCGCGTCTACGACGTCGCGGGGAGGACCGTGCGGACCCTGCACGACGGAGCTCTCGACGCCGGACCGCACGAGATCGGTTGGGACGGGACCGACGAAGAGGGGAGGACGCTTCCTTCGGGTGTCTACTTTGTCAAGGTCGACTCCGGGTCGCGCGACGCGTCGACCGCCAAGCTCGTCCTTCTCCGCTGATGTGGGGTGCGTCGGCCTCCGCGTCGTGCTCTTGCCGACGTCGTGCCGACTGTGAAGTCCGTCCGACGCAAACCGCCGATTGCCCGCCGGTCTGTTCATCCGCGCCAAGATTCCTACACCGACCGCTCGATACGCTGTGTCGCGACGCCGTGACTTGACACTCGTCATCGTTTCCTGTAGAATCCGCCTCGCCTTCCTGACATTGCCGAGACACCTATGAACCTGCCATCCGACAGGAAGGGGCGCGACGGTTGTCGCCTGCGCCGTCTGTTACTTTGCGTCCCGAGCACGCCACCAGGAAAGAGGCCCTGAGGTCATCCTGCGCTGCATCGTGGTCAGGGACGTATGCAACGATGCGCCGTTGACTCGGTGCGATCGCACCACGGTCGTTCGGGGTCGGCGGCGCGAGGATGAGCAGGGAGGGTGCCATGACGTGCAGCTGCCTCTTCACGGGCGGATGCCAGCGTCTGGTCCGGCGCGCGCTGAACCCGCGCGGCCGGATCGTCGCGACTGTCGTGCTCGCGATCGCCATGTTGGTCGTGGGCGCCGTTGCTGCCTCGGCTCAGTTCCCCTCGGACCCGGACTTCGAATCGGTCCCGACGCAGACGGATCTGAATCCGCCGCCTCCGCCACCGCCGCTGCTGGTGACGCCAGCCGACGGAGCCGGCTGCCTGGAAGGGGCGTCCATCTGCCTCGACTGGGCAGACGAAGCCTTTGCCGTCAGCTACGAGGTTCAGATTGGTACGAGCTGCGGCATCGGACCGATCTACACGGCGCTCGACTCCACTCTCTGCCCGCCGGGTCTTCTTCCCGGGACGCTCTA
Organism: bacterium; assembly: GCA_025774245.1. Classification (GTDB taxonomy): domain Bacteria; phylum Joyebacterota; class Joyebacteria; order Joyebacterales; family Joyebacteraceae; genus JALGVN01. The sequence continues at coordinate 82,519 of JALGWI010000002.1, read as the reverse complement.
CTACTGGCGCGTCCGGGCGAAAGATGGGTTCGAGCAGTGGGGCGAGTGGTCGCCGTGCTGGGCGCTGACCACGCTCCCGGATCTTCCGCCGCCGCCGGTCCACCTGACCCCGATCGACGGGGCTCTCTGCCAGCTGCTGACCGTCTGCTTCGACTGGGACGATCTGACCGGTGCCGTCGCGTACGAGATCCGGATAGGTACGACCTGCGGAACCGGCGACGTCTACGCTACCGCGACGTCGGAGTACTGTCCTCCCGATTTCGATCTGGGGACGACGTACCACTGGCAGGTGCGCGGCCGTGACGCCTGCGACCAGTGGAGCAACTGGAGCGACTGCTGGAGCTTCACCACGGTTGCCGAGCCACTTGCGGCCCCGACGCTCCTTCTGCCGCTCGACGGCGTGGACTGCCAGCCCCTCGACGTATGCCTGAACTGGGACGATGTCCCCGGTGCCGCGGGCTACGAGGTGCAGGTCGGCACGAGCTGCGGGATCGGTGACCACTACACGAGCGTAGGCTCGGAGCTCTGCGATCCTCTCCTGGCGGTGGACACCTTCTACCACTGGCGCGTGCGCACCAAGGATGCCTGCGACCAGTGGGGCCCGTGGAGTGAGTGCCTGACCTTCAGGACGGCTCCGTCGCCTCCAGGATTCGCGCTCCTTCTCGATCCTCCCGACACCGATACGTGCGTCGCCACGACCGCCTGCGTGGACTGGGACGACGTGTCGACTGCGGCGGCCTACGAGGTCCAGATCGGGCCGAGCTGCGGGGACGGGCCGTCTTACGGAACCACCGACTCCGATTTCTGTCCTCCCGGCCTCGCCGGCGGCACGACCTACTTCTGGCGCGTTCGCGCCCAGGAGGGCGAGTGCGGAGTGTGGGGAACGTGGACGGACTGCTTCTCGTTCACGACGAGCCCGAATCTCGATCCTCCGACGCTGGTGGAGCCTCTCGACGAGGCGGACTGCGTTGCGATCCGCCCGTGCGTCGACTGGACCGGGGTGGTCGGCGCGGTCGGCTACCAGGTGCATCTCGGTTCCGACTGCGATACCGGGACGACGTACGACACCGTGAACTCGGAGTACTGCCCGGACTTCGACCTGGCGTACGAGACGGTGTACTACTGGAAGGTGCGCGTCCAGGATGATTGCGGCGGCTGGAGCGACTGGAGCGAGTGCTGGTGGTTCGAGACCGTTCCCGAGCCGCTCGCCGCCCCGACGCTTCTGACGCCGACGAACGCGGCCGAGTGCGTGCCGGTTGCCGACTGCCTCGACTGGGACAACGTCACCGGCGCGGTGGCGTACCAGGTCCATCTCGGATCGGCCTGCGACGTTGGGACGGTCTACGACACCGTCGACTCCGAGTACTGCCCGGCATCCCATCTTGCGTTCGAGACGGTCTACTTCTGGAGGGTGCGGGCGCAGGACCGCTGCGGCCAGTGGAGCGACTGGAGCGTGTGCTGGGGGTTCGAGACCGCGCCGGAGGTGCTCGGCGCCCCGACGCTGCTGACGCCCGTGGATGTGGCGGACTGCGTGCCAGTTGCCGACTGTCTCGACTGGGACAGCGTGACCGGAGCAACGGGCTACCAGGTCCACCTCGGTTCAGACTGCGACACGGGGACGACGCACGATGTCGTGGACTCGGAGTACTGCCCTGCGTCCGATCTGGCCTTCGAGACGGTGTACTACTGGAAGGTACGGACCCAGGACCGCTGCGGCCAGTGGAGCGACTGGAGCGAGTGCTGGTCGTTCGAGACGGCTCCCGAGCCGCTCGACGCCCCGCCGCTGCTGACGCCCGTGGATGTGGCGGACTGCGTGCCGGTTGCCGACTGTCTCGACTGGGACAGCGTGACCGGGGCAACGGGCTACCAGGTCCACCTCGGTTCAGACTGCGACACGGGGACGACGCACGACGTCGTGGACTCGGAGTACTGCCCTGCGTCCGATCTGCCGCTCGGGACGGTGTACTACTGGAAGGTGCGTGTGCAGGACCGGTGCGGCCAGTGGAGCGACTGGAGCGAGTGCTGGTGGTTCGAGACGGAACCGGCTGAGCTCGACATACCGACGCTGCTGGCGCCAGCTGACAACGACGAGTGTGTGCCGGTCGCCGACTGCTTCGACTGGGACGACGTGACCGATGCCGTCGAGTACGAGATCCAGATCGGCCCGGACTGCAATACCGGGGCGACCTACTTGGTCTTGGACTCCGAGTACTGCCCGGTGCCTGACCTTGGCTTCGGGACGGTCTACTACTGGAAGGTGCGGGCGAAGGACGCCTGCGACCGGTGGACCGACTGGAGCGAGTGCTGGGCGTTCGAGACGGCGCCTGAGGTCCTGGTGACGCCGACGCTGCTCACTCCTGCCAACGGAGGACCGGACAAGCAGGATCTCGACGTCTGCATGGACTGGGACAACGTGCCCGGTGCCGTCGGGTACGAGATCCAGCTCGATCTCATCTGTGGGTCCGGTCCCATCTACGCGACGGTGACCTCGGACTTCTGTCCTCCCGCGGAGCTGATCTGCGAGACGGAGTACTTCTGGAGCGTGCGTGCGCAGGATCGCTGCGATCAGTGGAGCGACTGGACCGAGCCCTGCTGGACGTTCACGACCAAGAAATGCTGCATTCCGCCTGACTGGTCGGTGCACCCGCCGGACTTCCTCTACACCGGGACGATCACGGCCGAGGTGTTGCTGGAGGATCTGCCCGTCGCGGGCCCGGATGATCTCCTGGCGGCCTTCTTCGAAGGCGAGTGCCGCGGCGTCTCGCCGACGTGGCAGGCTCCCGGCGGCGAGTACCTGTTCCTGCTGACGGTCTACAGCAACGCAGCGAGCGGGGAATTCCTGACGTTCAAGTACTTCAACGAGGAGGATTGCGAGGTACACCTGGTCTGCGACGAGATCGAGTTCACCCCGAGTATGGAGCACGGTACGATCCCCGTGCCGTACCCGATGGATATCACGGACGTCTGCGTCGAGCGCGAGTTCGTGACGGGGTGGAACTGGTTCTCGCTGAACGTGCACGACGAGGACATGTCGCTGAATACCGTCCTCGCGTCGCTCGGAGCCAACGGCTTCTACATCAAGGACCAGTTTGACTTCGCCCAGTACGACATCGGCTTCGGCGGCTGGTTCGGGACGCTCGACGAGATCACGTGCACTTCCTCCTACCTTATCCAGATGACCGCTCCGGACATCCTCGAGTTCTGCGGGTGCCCGTGCGATCCGGAGACCGTGATCCCGCTCGTGGAGGTGTGGAACTGGCCCGGCTACATCCCGCAGGTGCCGATGCCCACCGACTTGGCTCTCACGTCGCTCGATGACAACGGCATCATCATCAAGAACCAGACAACCTATGCGGAGTACGTCCCGCCGTGGGGATGGATCGGGACCCTGACGACGATGGTGCCGCTCGACGGCTTCAAGATCGACATGGAGAACCCCGACGACCTCATCTACCCGCCGCCCCCGGCCGCGCGGACTGCTCCGGAGGATGTCGCAGCGAGCGGCGCCCTGCTGGATGCGGAAGCGCGGGTCGACGGCTGGACGGTGGATCCCGGCGAGTTCTCCTCGAACGGGACCGTGACGGCGAGCGTGATGGCCGAGGGCGAGCCGGTTGTTTCGTCCGGCGACATACTGGGGGCCTTCGTCGGCCGCGCCTGCAGGGGCGTGACCGAGGCCGCGGTGCTGCCGAACGGCGACTTCGTCTTCTTCCTCGTCGTACACGGCGAGGGTGAGGAGACGATCGAGTTCCGGTTCTTCGACGCGAGCGAGGGCGATGTTCTCGACGTCGAGGAGGCCGTGACGTTCGAGCCCGACATGATTCGCGGAAGGGTGGTTGCGCCCTACCCGATGACCGTCGGTGCGACGGGCGCCGGTTCGGACGATCTGGTCCCGAGCGTGACCGCGCTCTACGGGAACCACCCGAATCCGTTCAGGGGCGGAACGGTCGTGAGGTACTCGCTCAAGGAAGCGGGTCATGTGGCGATCGAGGTGTACAACCTGAAGGGCGAGCGGGTGAGGACCCTGGTTGACGCACGGCGCGAGCCGGGCGCGTACCTGGTCGACTGGGACGGTCGCGATGGGTCAGGAGCCACCGTATCGAGTGGAGTATACTTCTGCCGCATGGTGACCGAGGGATACACCACGACCTCGCAGATGGTTCTGATCAAGTAGTCCGGATGCTGGGACGAATCACCGAGTTGCCGGTGGACCTGACACATGTGTTGATGTAGATTGTGGTCGCCGGCAACTCGGGAGTTCCGAAGGGAGGGCCATGAACATGAGATTCCTTCGAAGTGCATCCGCCTGTTTGCTTCTTCTTGCCGCGGCCGGTTCCGTGACGGTAGCCGTCGGGGACGCGCCGGACTGGCAGGTGAACCCGGCCGCGTTCGAGCACAACGGCTCCGTGACGTCGGCCGTGTTCGTGGGGGCCGCGCAGCAGGGTGCGGGGGACGATCTACTGGCGGCGTTCGTGGGGGATGAGTGCCGGGGTGTGGTTCAGGCCCTGGAGACGCCGTTCGGGGACTACCTCTTCCTGCTGATGGTGTACGGCAACGAAGCCTCGGGAGACGTGCTGTCGTTCCGGTACTACGACTCCGGTGCGGACGAGACGGCGCTCGTGCAGGAGACGATCGAGTTCGTCCCGAACATGACCGAGTGCGCCCTCATGGCACCCTGCCAGCTTCACCTGCTGGTCAACAGCATGCCGGCCGCTCCCGCGAATCCCACGCCCGCCAACGGGGCGCAGGCCGTGAGCGTCGCGACGCAGCTCTGCTGGCTTGGGGGCGATCCCGACCCGACCGATGACATGATGTACCACATCTACCTCGACACATCGGCACCGCCGTCTTTCGTCGAGACGACCGAGCTCTATCCGGGGTCCGAGACCTCGATCTGTTTCGATCCGCCGGGTGCGCTGGACGAGAACACGCTGTACTACTGGCTGATCGTGGCGGAGGACGAGCACGGCGGGACCATGCCCGGAGAAACGTGGACCTTCCGGACGGGCGATACGCCGGTCGAGGAGAGCAGCTGGGGGATGGTGAAGGCGCTGTACAGGCCTTAGGAGTGCGCCGGCGGCCGTCCTCGGGACGGTCCGTTGACGCCGTCACGGCAGAGAAGGTCACGAAGGCCCGCCAGCGATGGCGGGCCTTCGTGCGTTGAGACCCCCCGCGAGGGGACCTTCCTTGCCCATCCGGGGCTTGACGGCCCTTCAGTGGCATGATACAATATGGTCGCTTGTACCCATCCAAAGATGATCAAGTTCTATAATGCCGTGCTACTGAAGTCCTTTGTGGTTCAGGCTCAAGTGGCCCGCGAGACGGCCCACAGACAATGCCGTGCCGGTGGTGGTCTCCGCCGTCAGCCCAGCCAATCGAAGACGCAGGTTCACACACAGGGTCGGCGTCCCTGCATGAACGAGCCAACGCGGGGCCGCCACGGAATCGAAGGGGGAGTCTGATGAAACACGCGTTCGTCCTTCTCACGGTCGCTCTCGCGCTGGCGCTCGTGCTGCCGGCATTGGCCGACTGGGACATCGGGGATCCCGCCAAGTGGGTCCAGCTTCCGGACGAGTCGCCGGAGGGCCTCTACGTCAGCTCGCACCGAAACACGTGGGGTTCTCTTCTCGCCGACGACTTCCACTGCACCGAGACCGGCCGGATCACCGGCATCCACATCTGGGGTGACAGGATGGCTGGGCCTGGCGTTAACGGGTTCAACATCGCGATCTACGCCGACATCCCCGCCGAGCAGAGCCCGACCGGGTACAGCATGCCCGGCGAGCTGCTCTGGGAGTACCAGGCGGCGTCCGGCTTCTTCACGTCGCGGGACTGGACGACCGGAACCTGGGACTGGCTCGAACCGCCGGACTACTACTACCCATCACGGGACATCACGTGCCAGCAGTACAACTTCGCATTCGACGAAGCCGAGGCCTTCCTGCAGTCCGGTACGCCGAGCGTGCCGGTCGTCTACTGGCTGAGCGTCCAGGCGTACGGGTTCGAGCCGATGGAGTTCGCCCAGGCCGTCTCGGCCGAGCACTGGAACGACGACGCGGTCTTCGTGGTGGGCGGCCAGCAGCCCTACGTCGGCGAGTGGGACGAGCTTCGCTACCCGGAGCAGCACCCGTACTTCGGTGAGTCGATCGACCTCTCCTTCGTGATCGTGGGCGAGGACGACACTGGCGTGCCCGAGGGCGAGGACGAGGTTCCCCGGAGCTTCGGCCTCCGACAGAACGTCCCGAATCCGTTCAATCCCACGACGACGATCGCCTACGACGTGCCAGCCGGCGGCGGCCGCGTGACGATCGAGGTGTTCGACGTTGCCGGTCGTCGCGTGACGATGCTCGTCGACGGCCACGAGACCGAGGGCCGCAGGAGCGTCACGTGGGACGGCACGGACGCCAGCGGGCACACGCTCGGGTCCGGCGTCTACTTCTACCGAATGACCGCCTCCGGCATCGAGGAGACGCGCAAGATGCTGCTCCTGAAGTAGAGGGGCAGCCGGGAAGAGGAGACGGTCGTTCACGGGGCTCGCGCTATCGGCGCGGGCCCCGTTCTCTCGTGGCGGATCACGGCGGTTGACTCGCCGACCGGGGCGGGCTACGCTCGTTGACCGGGAAGTGAGATGAGTGGAGCGAGACCACCCACAGGGAGGAGACACCGGTGAAGATCCTGACGATTCTGGGAAGCCCGAAGAAGAAGGGGAACACGGGGACGGTTCTCGAGATGTTCGAGAAGCACGTGGGCGACGGGCACGAGGTCGAGCGCGTCAACGTCAGCGACCTCAACGTCGGCGGGTGCCTCGGCTGCTACGCCTGCCAGCAGAACCCGGACGAGCCCGCGTGCGCCCAGCAGGACGACATGCAGGACGTCTACGAGAAGATCCTCGCGGCCGACGCCGTCGTCTACGCGAGCCCGCTCTACATGTGGGGTTTCACCTCCGGGATCAGGGCCCTCATGGAGAGACACCTGGCTCTCGTGAGCGGCTACGGGTCGCCGGACTACAAGTCGCTCGTCGCGGGCAAGCGCGCCGCGCTCCTCGTGCGCTTGGGAGGTCCGGTCGAGAACAACGCCGAGTTCATCCAGGGGACCTTCGACCGGTTCATCGGCTACGCGCAGTGCGACGTTGCCGGGAAGTTCATGGTCCCGCTCTGCACCACCCCGGACGCGCTCGGCGACGAGGCCGAGGGCGTCGCGAAGGCGATGGCGAAGGCGATCGTCGGCTAGCGATGGAGCGAGGGAAGTAGACGGGGTCGCTCTCCGAGCGCTCCCCGACGCCCGAGAACGGCCCCTCCACGGGGCCGTTTTCGTCTTGACACCCGCCTCGCCGGGCACTATCTTATGCCCTTAGCACTCTCTGAATGAGAGTGCTAAGAAGCCGAGCCAGGGGGAGGTGGGGAGTGAAGAAGCCCGATCTGACCGACAGGGAAGAGAAGATCCTGCGGTCGATCATAGAGACGCACGTGAGGACCGCGAGGCCCGTGAGCTCGAGCGCCGTGGTGCGGAAGCGCTCGGTGGAGCTCTCCTCGGCGACCGTCAGGAACGTCATGCGGTCGCTCGAGGAGAAGGGGCTCATCTCGCAGCCGCACACCTCGGCGGGGCGCGTGCCCACGGACGTGGGCTACCGGTACTACGTCGACAATATCATGCAACCCCTCACGCTGACGGAGTCCGAGCGGGCCGAGGTCCGCGGCGGGCTCCAGCGACTGACCGGGGACGACATCGGATCGGTTGCGGCCGGCGTCTCGCGTACGATCAGCGAGTTCGCGCGGCAGCTCGCGGTCGCCGTTGCGCCGCCCGTTGAGGGGGAACTGATCGAGCAGATCAGGCTCGTGTCGCTCGACGGCAACCGCGTGCTCGCGGTTGCGACGACGCGGACCGGCCAGACGCGAAGCGCCGTGCTCAAGATGCGCGAGCACCCGTCCGCCGCCGACCTCGCGAAGGCGGCAGGTCTAGTGAGCGAGTGGCTGACGGGCGCGCCGGTCGCCGACATCGAGAAGAAGATGAAGGACCATCTCGGCGAGGTCGGTCACCCCTTGAGGGACGTCATCGCCGGGCTCCTCGCGGGCAGTCCGCAGATCTTCCGCGTTCGCGGGGGCGAGCGGATCCACTACGAGGGCGCGAGGTACATCCTGAGCCATCCGGAGTTCTCCGACGATGCCGCGTTCCTGGGCGAGATGTTCGACGACGAGGAGGCGCTGGCGGAGCTCGTCCGGACCAGGGCGGGAGAGGGTGGGGTGACGGTGACGATCGGTCGCGAGAACAGCCGGAAAGAGATGAAACGGATGTCGGTCGTGGTCGGGTCGTACCGGGTGGGGAGCAGGTTCGGGCAGATGGGCGTCATCGGCCCGACGCGGATGAGGTACTCGAGGCTCGTGGGCCTCGTCGATTACATCTCGGAGGTCCTGGACGACCTCCTCTCGGAGCGGCGCTGACGCGAGCGCGACCTTCCGCCGCTCGACGCGGCTTGTTGCGGGCGATCGCGTCACCGGCACCGGAGCACCCGCACCGAAAACGAACCAGGAGGCTCTGATACCACCGATGCCGCACAGACGAAGACACGAGCGCGACCGGGCGACCGAGCCCGGCGAAGACGAGCGCATCGACGAGAGCACGGACGAGGCGACGGCCGATCGCGGGCGCGATGGGGAACCCGGAGCTCTCGACATCGCGGAGGACATCGAGAACCTCCGGGTCGAGCTCGCCGACGTCAACAAGAAGTGGCTCCGCGCGCTCGCCGACCTCGACAACTACAAGAAGCGCATCGAGCGCGACCGCGCCCGTTGGGGCCAGCAGACGAAGGAGGCAATCCTCCTCGACCTCCTCGACCTCATGGACAACTTCGAACGCGCGGTCGCCTGCGAGGACCCGGGCTCGCCGCCTCCGGACGATCCGTTCCGGCAGGGCGTCGAACTCATCCTCGGGCACCTCGCGGACATCCTCGAGAAGAACGGAGTGAGACCGCTCGACTCGTGCGGGACGGAGTTCGACCCGAACGTGCACGAGGCGGTGAGCCAGCTGGAGTCGGAGGAACACGAATCGAATCAGATCGTCCAGGAGATCCGAAGGGGATACATGCTTGGAGACAAGCTCCTCAGGTGCTCGCGGGTGATCGTCGCGAAGTAGGCCGAACGCGGCCGCGCGGCGTGGCGCCGCGCCCGACCTGGGAGCGATCGGCCCTCGCGGAAGCGGGGGCAGGAAGGAAGTGAGAACATGAGCAAGGTCATTGGTATCGATCTGGGAACCACGAACTCCTGCGTTGCCGTGATGGAGGGCGGCGAGGCGACCGTCATCCCGAGCCCCGAGGGGCAGAGGACGACGCCGTCGGTCGTCGCGTTCACGAAGACGGGGGAGAGGCTGGTGGGTCAGATTGCGAAGCGACAGGCGGTGACGAACCCCGAGAACACGATCTTCTCGATCAAGCGGTTCGTGGGGCGGCGGTACGATGAGGTGACTGAGGAGATCGGGCTCGTTCCGTACAAGGTGATCAAGCACGAGAACGGCGAGGTCCGGATCGAGGCGCAGGGGAAGCAGTACGCTCCGCCCGAGATCTCGGCCATGATCCTCCAGGCGATGAAGAACACCGCCGAGCAGCATCTCGGCGAGAAGGTGGAGAAGGCGGTCATCACGGTGCCCGCGTACTTCAACGACTCGCAGAGGCAGGCGACGAAGGACGCCGGCAGGATCGCCGGACTCGAAGTCCTCCGCATCATCAACGAGCCCACGGCCGCGTCGCTGGCGTACGGACTCGACAAGAAGGGCCAGGAGAAGATCGCCGTCTACGATTTCGGCGGCGGAACGTTCGACATCTCGATCCTCGAGATCGACGAGGGGCTCGTGAAGGTCCTCGCGACGAACGGCGACACGCACCTCGGCGGCGACAACCTCGACCAGAGGGTGATCGACTGGATCGCCGACGAGTTCAAGAGTGAGCACGGCATCGACCTCAGGCAGGACCCGATGGCGCTCCAGCGCCTGAAGGAGGCCGCCGAGAAGGCGAAGATCGAGCTCTCATCGACGCTCGAGACCGACATCAACCTGCCGTTCATCACGGCCGACCAGAGCGGCCCGAAGCACCTCACGATGAAGCTCAACCGGGCGAAGCTCGAGGGGCTCGTCGAGGACCTCGTCGAGCGGACCGTCGGTCCGTGCAAGCAGGCGCTGTCCGACGCGAAGCTCAAGGCGGGCGACATCGACGAGATCGTGCTCGTCGGCGGTACCACGAGGATGCCGGCGGTGCAGGAGAAGGTGAAGTCGCTCTTCGGGAAGGAGCCCCACAAGGGCGTGAACCCCGACGAGGTCGTCGCGGTCGGCGCGGCGATCCAGGGCGCGATCATGGCGGGCGAGTCGGACGTCCAGGACGTCCTCCTGCTCGACGTGACGCCGCTCTCGCTCGGCATCGAGACGCTGGGCGGGGTCATGACGAAGCTCATCGAGCGGAACACGACCATCCCGACGAAGAAGAGCCAGATCTTCTCGACGGCGGCCGACAGCCAGTCGGCCGTCTCGATCCACGTTCTCCAGGGCGAGCGATCGATGGCGTCGCAGAACAGGACGCTCGGCCGCTTCGACCTGGTGGGGATTCCCCCGGCGCCGAGAGGCATGCCGCAGATCGATGTCGTGTTCGACATCGACGCGAACGGCATCGTCCACGTCTCGGCGAAGGACCTCGGCACGGGCAAGGAGCAGAACATCCGGATCGAGGTCTCGAGCGGCCTCTCCGACGACGAGATCAAGAACATGGTGCACGACGCCGAGGAGCACGAGTCCGAGGACGCCGAGAAGAGGGAGGAGGTCGAGGTTCGGAACCAGGCCGACACCCTCATCTACACGACCGAGAAGACGATGAAGGAGCACGGAGACACCCTCGACGCGGGCGATCGCTCGAGCATCGAGAGCGCGATCGCGACGCTCAAGGAGACGCTGAAGGACGGCGACTCGGCGAGCATCAAGCGCGACGTGGAAGCTCTTGAGACCGCGTCGTACAAGCTCGCCGAGAAGATGTATGCCGGTGCGCAGGCGGGCGCTGCGGACGGCCCCCAGGCCGGTCCGGGTGCGCAGGCCGCAGGCGCCGGCGGAGCCGCAGGCGCGGGGCCGGGAGCCGGTCCCGGTGGCGGCGGTGGCGGTGACGACGACGTGGTCGACGCCGACTACGAGGTCGTCGACGACGACTAGCGGCTCGGCCGCGAAGAGACAGGTTGACGGCCCCGTGCGAGGGGCGTGAAGGGAGAGGCATGCCTCCGTCCCACGACTACTACGATGAGCTCGGGGTGAAGAAGGACGCTTCCGAGGACGAGATCAAGAAGGCGTATCGCGCCCTCGCGTTCAAGTACCATCCCGACAAGAACCCCGGGGACAGTGAGGCCGAGGAGAAGTTCAAGGCCGCGACCGAGGCGTTCGAGGTCCTGTCCGACGCAGAGAAGAGGGGGCGGTACGACCAGTTCGGCGCCGCCGGTGTCGGCGCCGGGCCGCAGGGGTTCGGGCCGACCGACTTCGACATGAACGACGCGCTCCGGACGTTCATGAACGCGTTCGGGGGCGACAGGGCCTTCGACGAGCTCTTCGGCGGAGGGAGGATGCGCGGGGCGCGCGGGGGACGACCTGCGCCGCGCAAGGGCGCGGACATCCGCGTCCGGCTCAAGCTGACGCTCGAGGAGATCGCCGAGGGCGTCAAGAAGAAGATCAAGGTCTCGCGTCTGGTGAGATGCGGCGAGTGCGGCGGGTCGGGCGCCAAGCCCGGCACGAGTGCGAAGACGTGCGCCGACTGCCGGGGGACGGGGCAGATCGTCTCGCAGCAGAGCATGGGGATCTTCGGCGCGTTCCAGAGCGTCGCGCCGTGCCCGAAGTGCGCGGGCTCGGGCGAGGTCATCGAAGAGCGCTGCGCGAAGTGCAACGGCAGGGGGCTCACGAGGGGGAGTGAGACCGTCGAGGTCAACGTCCCGCCGGGAGTGACCTCGGGGAACTACATCCCGATCGAGGGCGGCGGGAACGCCGGTCTGCGGGGAGGCCCGAACGGCCACCTCATCGTCGTGATCGACGAGCTCCCGCACAAGCTCTTCGAGCGGCACGCCGACGACATCCTGCTCGAGCTCCCCGTCTCGATCGACGTCGCTACGCTCGGCGGTCAAGTCGAGATCCCGACGCTGAATGGCAAGGCGAGGCTCAAGATTCCCGCCGGGACGCCTTCGGGCAAGATCCTCAGGATGCGCGGGAAGGGCATCCTGCGCCTTCGGGGCCGCGGCGCCGGCGACGAGCTCGTGCACGTCGTCGTCTGGGTGCCGAGGCGGCCGACGTCCGAAGAGAAAGATCTGCTGAAGAAGTTCGGGAAGCTCACTTCCGGGAAGGTCCCGGGTCCGACGAAGCCGAGCTAGCCGATCCGCGGCTGCACGGATCGCTGCGCTCTGGCGGAGCGCGTGGCCGCGGGCGACCCCTCACGTGGAAGGAACGCACCGTTGCCGATTCGCGAGCTCGACGATCCGCAGGCGTGGGCGCTCGACACGTTCCAGGTACCGCCCGGCACCCTCGGTGACCGGGCGGTCGTCGTGAACGGTCCGGAGGGTCACCACGCCGTTGACGTCGTCCGGGTCCGCCCCGGCGACGTCGTCCGTCTGATCGACGGGGAAGGGAGCGAGGCGCTAGCCCGGGTCGACCGGGCGGTGCGTTCGGAGGCGACCCTCTCGATCATCGAGTCGCGCACGCGCCGTCGCGAGGAGGGCATCGAGCTCACGATCGCGCAGGCGCTCCTCAAAGGGAAGGGCTTCGGGGAGTGCGTCCGCCGCTCTTCGGAGCTCGGCGTGGCGAGGATCGTGCCGCTCGTGACGGAGCGGACGGTCGGGAAGCTCCCGCCCGAGGACGGCGGGGCGCGCCTCGACCGGTGGCGCGGGATCGCGCTGGCGGCGGTCAAGCAGTCGCGCGGGATCTTCGTCCCGGCGATCGACGCCGTGCTCGGGATCGACGATCTCGGTCCCGTCGTGGCCGACGCCGATCTCGCTCTCGTTGCCTGGGAAGAGGAAGGGACGACCGCCCTCCGGGACGTCCTCAAGGGGTCTGGGCCGGTCCGCCGGATCGTCCTCATCGTAGGCCCCGAGGGAGGCCTCACGCGCGCTGAGGTCGATTCACTGCGCGAGGCGGGGGCCTCGACCGTCGGGCTCGGGGCGAGGATCCTCAAGGCCGACTGGGCGGCTGCGGCGGCCGCCGCGATGATCTCCTACGAGCTGGGCGGCCTCCTGCCCTGAGGGTCCGGAGCGGCCGCGGCTCAGACCCCGCGAAAGGGTCGGCGCCGGCGGGTTGGGGGTCTCCCGAGGGATTCTGCGCCCGGCAGAAAGCAGGTTGACAGCTTCTCCATCCGCGGCTATCATTATAGGTCTTGATACTGTCTCGTGTACGGCGCAAGGGCTGGAGAAACCCGGCGGCGTGTGTGGGGTCGATTTTTACCTTTTGAGGACATTTATCTGTCCGGCAGACCCGGGGGGGGGTGGAAGTGAATGCCGGGAGTCCGAGTTAAGGACGGCGAATCTTTTGAGCGCGCTCTGCGCCGTTTCAAGAAGCGGTGCGAGAAGGCGGGTATCCTCTCAGATCTTCGTAAGCACCAGCACTTTGAGAAGCCGAGCGAGCGCAAGAAGAGGAAGCGAAGCGCCGCGCGGCGCAAGCTCCGCAAGCTGAAGCTCAAGAGCAAGACTGCGTAACCGAGCGGAAGTTCGAGGGGTCTCTCATGACCATCATGGAGCGTCTCGAACGCGACATGGTCCAGGCGGTCAAGGGCCGTGACGCGGAGCGCCTCGGTGTTATCCGATTGGTGCGCGCCGAAGCGAAGAACCTGGAGATCGAACTCGGGCGGAAGCTCGACGACGATGATGCCATCCAGGTTCTTTCGCGTCTTGCGAAGAGGCACCGCGAGTCGATCGAGCAGTTCACCGAGGGCGGGCGCGACGACCTCGTCGAACGCGAGCGCGTCCAGCTTGCCGTCGTCGAGGAGTATCTTCCCGAGAAGCTCTCCGCGGACGAGCTTGCCGATCTCATCGCAGCGACGATAGACGAGACCGGCGCCGACGGACCGCGTGGCGTCGGTCTCGTAATGAAGGCCCTCATGCCCAAGGTGAAGGGAAGGGCCGACGGCAAGGCGGTGAAGGATCTCGTGCTCGCGAGGCTCTCGACGTCGACGGACGACGACTGATCCCGCCGGCCGCTCCCGCATCTCACCCAAACCCCATCCTGTCCACCTCTGGAGGGATCGATGAAGCTCAGGAAGCTCTACGACTCCGCGGTCGCGCACGGCATCTCCGTCGATCCGCGCGGGAAGGCGAGGGTCAAGAAGGTCCTCGCGAAGGTCCAGAAGAAGTACGACGGTCTCGACGTCGACGAGAAGGCCCGCTTCGATGCCGAGAGGCTGAAGAGCCCGTACTCCGACACGCGGATCCTGTTCGGCGACCCTGGCACGGACGTCAAGAGCGTGCTCATGGGGATCGACATGGCCGTGGGCGAGGTGCTCCTGGCGGACCGGCTCAGGGAGAAGGGCGAGAAGATCGACCTCATCTGGGCGCACCATCCCTCCGGCGCCGGGCTCGCGAACCTGAGCGGCGTGATGGCCATGCAGGCCGACATCCTGAGCGGCCTCGGCGTGCCGATCAACGCCGCCGAGGGCATGATGGCGCCCAGGATCAAAGAGGTCGAGCGGCGCATCCTGCCGGGGAACCACATGCGGGCTGTCGACGCGGCGAGCCTCCTCGGGATCCCGATGATCTGCACGCACACGCCCGCGGACAACTGCGTGAGCGATCACCTGCAGAAGATCTTCAACAGGAAGAAGCCCGATACCGTCGGCGACGTCCTCACCCTCCTCCGCAAGATACCGGAGTACGAGGAGGCCGAGAAGTACGGGATGGGGCTCAAGATCGTCGCCGGGGGCAAGGACAGGAGCGCTGGCCGCGTCTTCGTCGACATGACCGGCGGGACGAGCGGCTCCGAGAAGGCGCTCGAGAAGCTGGCCAACACGACCGACGTGGGCACGATCGTCGGTATGCACATCCCCGAGAAGCACCGCGAGGAAGCCGAGAAGCACCACATCAACGTCGTCATCGCCGGCCACATGGCGAGCGACACGCTCGGAATGAACCTCCTTCTCGACGGGATCGAGAAGGCAGCGAAGTCGAAACTCACGGTCATCGGCTGCTCAGGGTTCAGGCGCTACAAGCACTAGAGCCGCGCCTCCAGGTCGACGGCCGATCCTCAAGAACGCGAGCTATGAACGATCATGCGCTCGGCGTCCTCGAGTTCGACAAGGTCGTGAAGATGCTTGTCGACAGGACGTCGTTCGGGCCCGGCGCCGAACGGGCCCGGCGGATCACTCCCATCGTCGACGTCCCGTCGATCGAGGAGGATCTCGGAAAGGTCAGCGAGGCACGGACGACCCTCGACGGTGGAGCTGCGCTGCCTCCGGGGGACGCGAGGGACGTTCGGCCGGCGCTCGAACGGGCGAAGGTCGAGGGTTCGTCCCTCTCGTGCGAGGAGCTCCTCGACGTCCGGAAGACGCTCGGCGCCATCGCCGACGCGCGCGGGTTCTTCTCGAAGCGCAGCGACGAGTGTCCGAGGCTCTGGAAGCTCGCGGGGGGACTCGCCCCGCACGAGGACGTGGCGGAGGCCATCGGGCGCGCGATCGACGAGGCCTCGATCGAGGTCAGGGACAGCGCGAGCAAGGAGCTCGCGCGGATCCGGAGGTCGATCGGCAAGACCCGGGGGAGGCTCGACGAGAAGCTCCGGTCGATCCTCCAACGGGAGCTTCGCGGCGACGCGGTCCAGGAGCTCGCCGTCCACATCAGGAACGGGCGCCACGTGCTGCCCGTCAAACGGGCGGCGCAGTCGAGCTTCCAGGGGATCGTGCACGACCAGTCGGCGAGCGGCGCGACCGTGTTCGTCGAGCCGCTGGAGACGGTTCCGCTCAACAACGAGCTCGCGGACCTCGTGGCGGGCGAGCACCAGGAGATCGCCCGGATCCTGCGCCACCTGACGGCCGGGGTCGGAGCGTGCGCCGAGGACATCCGGCTCTCCGTCTCGATCCTGGCGCAGCTCGACTTCGTGCGCGCGGCGGCGCTCCTCTCTCGCGACCTCGACGCCGTCGCCCCGAAGCTGAACCGGGAAGGCCGGCTCGACATCAGGGAGGGAAGGCACCCGGTCCTCGACGAGATGGTCCGCGCGGCGGGCGGCGAGGTCGTCCCGCTGACGCTCCGACTCGGGAGCGGCGCGACGACGCTCGTGATCTCGGGGCCGAACGCCGGCGGCAAGACGGTCACGCTCAAGACCGTCGGGCTCCTGACGCTCATGGCGCAGTCCGGGCTCCACGTCCCCGCCGCGGCCGACACGGAGCTCTCGGTCTTCCGCGATGTGTTCGCGGACATCGGAGACGAGCAGTCGATCGAGCAGAGCCTCTCGACCTTCTCGTCCCACCTCAAGGTCGTCGACGAGATCCTCGAGGAGGCGCGGCCGGACACGCTGGTTCTGATCGACGAGATGGGCGCCGGGACCGATCCCGACGAGGGAGCGAGCCTGGCGATCGCGATCCTGGAGGAACTCACCGACGCCAGCGTGCCGACGATCGCGACGACGCACCTGGGCTCCGTCAAGAGCCACGTCCACAACCACGAGGGTATGGAGAACGCCTCGATGGCGTTCGATCCGGTGACGCTCGAGCCCACGTTCCGCTTCGTCCCGGGCATCCCGGGATCGAGCCACGCCCTCGCGATCGCCGAGTCGCTCGGCCTTCCGGATCGGGTGATCGCGCGGGCGCGCGAGCTCCGGGACCGTGACGCGGTCAGGGTCGACGATCTTCTGGCTGATCTCGCCGAGCGCGAGCGAAGGCTCGAGGGCGAGCTCTCGGAGGCGACCCTCGAGAACGAGAAGGCGAAGCTCCTCGCGCGGGAATACGAGCAGAGGCTCGAGGGCGTGCGTGACGAGCGGAAGAAGCTGAAGGCGCGGGCCCTGGCGGAGGCCAGGGAGACCCTCGACCGGGCGCAGTCCCTGGTCGAGCAGACGGTGAAGGAGCTCAGGGCCAAGGAGGCCGCGCGCCAGACGATCAAGGAGGCGCGGGAGAAGCTCCGTGCGCGGCGGGCGGAGGTCGCGAGGGAACTCGAGGCCATGGACCGGCCCGCCCCGACCGACGACGGCGAGAAGCCCGAGGAGCTCGTGCCTGGCATGAAGGTCCGGGTCGTCGGACTCGGACGGATCGGCGAGCTGCTGGATCTCCCGGACGGCAAGGGGAAGGTCCGGGTGAGGGTGAAGAACGCAACGGTCGAGGTGAGCGGGGACGACCTCAGGAAGGCCGAGAAGGGGCAGGAGGTTCCGGAGGGCAGGCGCGCGCGCGCGTCCTACACGATGGACGTGGACGAGGCGCCGGCCGTCGAACTTCACCTGAGGGGCATGACAACCGACGAAGTGGAGGGCGCGATCGAGAAGTTTGTGAGCGTCGCGCTCGTTCAGGGCATCACGACCGTTCGCATCGTTCACGGAAAGGGAACCGGCGCTCTGAGGCGTCGAACGCACGAGGTGCTCCGGGACCTTTCCTCCGTCAGGTCGTTCCGACTCGGCGGCTGGGGAGAGGGCGATACGGGAGTGACGATCGTCGAACTGAAGTAGCGCTACGCTTTCGGGTCTGCGAACCGACGACCGCCGCTCTACGAGGCCACGGAATCTCTGGGAAAGGATGCCGCGTTGTCGCGTCGAATCCCACAGGAGCTGATCGACGACATTCGCGCCGCGAATGACATCGTCGACGTCATCGGCGAGCGCATCCCCATCAAGAAGGCGGGCAGGAACTACAAGGCCGTCTGCCCGTTCCATCAGGAGAAGACCCCCTCGTTCAACATCAATCCCGAGCGGCAGATCTATCACTGCTTCGGCTGCGGCGCGGGCGGGAACGTCATCTCGTTCGTCATGGAGCACGACAAGGTCGGGTTCCTCGACGCCGTGCGCGAACTCGCGTCGCGCGCCGGCATCAAACTCCCGGAACGCGTCGGCCGGTTCGGGGACGAGAGCGACGATCCGATCTACGGCACCAACGCGCTCGCGATGCAGTACTTCCGACGCTGCCTCGCGAGCGACCGCGGGGAGGCGGCGCGCGAGTACTGCATGAACCGCGGTCTCACCGAAGAGGTGATGGAGGAGTTCCGGATCGGCTACGCTCCTCCGGGTTGGGACGGTCTCACCAAGGCGGCGAAGAAGGAGGGCGTCTCGGAAACGGTCCTCGAAGAGGCCGGTCTCGTCATCCGGCGGGACGGCGGCGGCGTGTACGATCGCTTCCGCGACCGTCTCATCTTCCCGCTCCTGCTCACCGGCGGTCGGGCCATCGGCTTCGGCGGCCGGGCGCTCGGCGATCAGGAGCCGAAGTACCTGAACTCGCCCGAGACGCGCGTCTACCGGAAGAGCTACTTCCTCTACGGCCTCGCGCAGGCCATGCCGGCGCTCCGCGCCTCGCGCGAGGCGATCCTCGTCGAGGGGTACACCGATCTCATCTCGCTCCACGAGGCCGGCTTCGCCAACGCGGTGGCGTCGGCCGGCACGGCCCTGACGCCGCAGCAGGCGAAGGCGATGTCGCGCTACGCCGACAAGGTCTTCGTCCTCTACGACGGCGACTCGGCCGGGATCCAGGCGGCGACCAGGGCCGCCGAGACGCTCGTCCAGCTCGGCCTCAAGGTGCGCGTCGCGATGCTCCCCGAGGGCGTCGACCCGGACACCTTCGTCCGGAAGCGCGGGGCGGAGGCCCTCAAGGACGAGCTCGAGGGCTCGCTCGACTTCATCGACTTCTACGTCGCCGCGAATCCCCCGGCGTCGCCGGAGGACCGGGAGTCGGCCGCGCGCGGTCTCATCGAGACCGTGGCGCGAATCGAGGACGCGCTCAAGGCCGATCTCATGCTCGAGAAGATCGCGCAGGCCCTCTCGATCGGGAGGGGCGCGGTCACGAGGGCGTACGAGGCGAAGAAGGCGGAGGACGCGGCCCGGCGGAAGGCGAGGGCTTCCGACGCGGCTTCGGGGGACCCGGGGCCCACTGGGTCCGCGGGGTCCGCAGGGGCTCCGGGGGCCACGCCGGGAACAGCGCGTGCAGGAGGCGCGGCAGGGCGGCGCGGCATCGAGGATGCCTCGCTCGCCGCCCAGAAGGGCCTCCTGGTGATCCTCCTCCAGGGTGGGGATGCGGCCGCGCTCGTGGCGGCGTCGGTCTCCCCGGAGGACTTCGAGGATCCCACGCTCCGCAATATGGCCGAGCGCCTCCTGTCGGCGCCGACCGGCGAGCCGGTCGACGTCTCGGCCCTCGTGGGGGAGGTCGAGGACGCCGCCATGCGGGCGGTTCTGACCGAGCTTTCAGTCGTTTCTACCGAGGGAAGGGATGGCGGACGCCTCTGTGACGACTATATTAGGACTGTCAGAAAGACCAAGATCGAGGTAGAAATCCGGTCGGTCGAACGGCTGATCCGGACCGCGGAAATGACCGACGACCAGAACGAGCTTCTGACGCAGGTGGCACGGCGGCAGGAGCTGGCGAGGCAGCTCTCTGACCTGTCGACGGAGAGGTGAGTCTTCGTTCAGTCTTGAGGAGGCGAGGACGGACGCATGGCGAAACGCTCAGCTGACCAGATCGTCGTAGCGATTCGGAAACGAGTCGGGAAGAGTGGCTCCCTCACGTATGAGGAACTCGACTCCTTCTTCGGCGACGAAATCGACATCGAGCTCGTCGACGACATCTACTGCGAGCTGTCTGAGCTCGGCGTCGAGGTTGTCGACAAGAAGACGAAGGAGGCGACGCGGAAGCGCGAGGCCAAGAAGCGGGCCAAGGCGCAGCCGCGCCTGAGGTTCGACGATCCCGTCAGGATGTACCTCCGGGAGATGGGGCAGGTCAAGCTGCTCGATCGTGCGGGCGAGGTCGAAATCTGCAAACGGATCGAGGTCGCCGAGAACATGGCGTACGCGGCGATCTTCGAGTCGCTGACGACCATGAAACGGCTGACGACCCTCTCCGAGAGGCTCAGCGCCGAGAAGATCCGGCTCGATCGCGCGGTTCGAGTCGACCGCAAACGGAAGAGCGCGACGGGCAAGGAGGAGCGTCGTCGGGTCATCAACAGGATCGACAAGATCGTGCGGGTCGACTCGGAGAAGAGAGCCCTTGAGGCGAAGCTGAAGAAGGCGAAGCCGCAGCACGCGACGCAGACGAGGAAGGCCATCGCGAGGAGGCGGAGGACCCTCAAGATCGAGGTGACGAAGCTCGCGCTTCACCCGCGGCAGATCACGAGGATGGCCGTGCGCATCGACGAGGTCATGGACAAGCTCGAGCGGCACGAGGCCGAGATCGATGAGGTGAACGCGCAGGCGGCGAGCCTGGCCAGGCAGGCTGAGAGGGCCGGGGCGAAGAAGAAGAAGGCGAAGGCCGGGAAGAAGACGGCCAAGACGACCGCGACGAAGACGGCCACGAAGACGAAGACCAAGACGCCGGCCGTCTTCAAGAAGGAGATCGCGGCTCTCACGAACGAGGTCAGGAACAAGAAGAGGGCGGTCAGGCGCGTCGAGCGCGAGTGCGGCGTCTGCGCGGAGGTCCTCAAGGACGTCGCGACGCGGATCCGGACCGGCGAGTATGAGGCGACGCGGGCGAAGACCGAGATGGTCGAGGCGAACGTCCGGCTCGTGATCTCGATTGCGAAGCGCTACACGCACCGCGGCCTCGACTTCCTCGACCTCATCCAGGAGGGGAACACCGGCCTCATGCGCGCCGTCGAGAAGTTTGACTACACGAGGGGCTACAAGTTCTCGACGTACGCCACGTGGTGGATCCGGCAGGCCATCACCCGCGCGATTGCGGATCAGGCGCGGACGATCCGCGTCCCCGTCCACATGATCGAGGCGATCAACAAGGTCGTGCGCACAACGCGGCAGCTGGTGCAGGAGGCGGGGCGCGATCCCTCGGTCGACGAGATCGCGACGAAGCTCGACCTGACCGAGGACAAGGTGAAGGGGATCCTCAAGGCCGCGCAGCAGCCGATCTCGCTCGACCGTCCGATCGGCGAGGACGAAGACTCGAGCCTGGGCGACTTCGTGGAGGACACGAAGGTCGTCTCGCCGTCCGACTACGCGTCGTTCAAGCTCCTCCAGGGAGAGATCAACGAGGTCCTCTCCGAACTCGACCCGAGGGAGGAGAGGATCATTCGCCTGCGGTTCGGTCTGGACAAGGACAAGGCGCCGATGACGCTCGAGGAGGTCGGCACGATCTTCGGTGTGACGCGCGAGCGCGTCCGGCAGATCGAGAAGAAGGCGATCGGGAAACTCAGGCACTACAAGCGCCGCAGCCGCCTGAGAGGGTACATCGACCTTCCGTGACGCGCGGCGGCGGCTTGAGAAGCGCCGTCCGCGTGGCTCGGTTGACACTCCCGAAGGCGGCGTGCTAGACTTCGCCGCGAATCGGGGCCCATAGCTCAGCGGTAGAGCAGCGGACTCATAATCCGTAGGTCCTTGGTTCGAATCCGAGTGGGCCCACCAGATCGGCAGGCTGGGGGCGATTAGCTCAGTTGGTTAGAGCGCCGGTCTCACATACCGGAGGTCACTGGTTCGAATCCAGTATCGCCCACCATCACTCGGGGAGAGGACCCGAGCTCGCAGGAGACGGCATTGCGCGCCTTCGGTACGACGAACGGCTCATGGTACGGGTGACCGCGCTCGACGGTCGCGGTGGAGGTCGCCGACGGCGCCCCCGCCGCGCGGAAGACTGGTTGCGCGGGAGTCGACGGAGGTGTACCCGGCCGGGTACACCTCTCATTTGGATGCAGGCTCCTGACGCGCTCCTCGGGAAGGGAGTGTTCCTTGCTTGAAGCGCTCGAGCTGCTGCTCGATCTGCAGAAGATCGACCTGGAGCTCGCCGAGCTGACCGCGGACGGCGAACTCCTGCCCGAGAGGATCCAGGAGCTCGAGGAAGAGAAGGAACGAACGAACGCCGAGGTCGTCGAGCGGGAGGCCGAGCTCGAGTCGATGCGCAAGTCGCGACTCAAGCTCGAGCGCGACCTGGAGGACGAGGGCGTCAAGCTCAAGGCCCTGCAGGAGAAGCAGCTCGTCATCAAGACGAACGAGGAGTACGCCGCGCTCTCCCACGAGATCACGTTCATCCGGCAGGAGATCTCCAAGACCGAAGACGAGATCCTGGAGATCATGGAGTCGGAGGGGCGCGGGGCGAAGGAGCTCGACGAGGCGAAGCAGCGGGCGGCCAGCCTCGTCGCCGAGACCGACGCCAGGATCGCCGAGCTCAACAAGGAGATCGAGAGGCTGAACGACGCCGTCGCCATCAAGGCGGACGAGCGGCTCCGGATCTCGACGCGGATCAAGCAGCCGATGCTCGCGCGGTACGACCGTATCCTCGAGAGCAAGGGCGACCTCGCCGTCGCTGCGGTCATCGACGGAACGTGCCAGGGCTGCTTCATCACGCTCCCGCCGCAGATGGTGATCGAGATCAAGCGCGCCGATCACTACATCGAGTGTCAGAGCTGCGGCAGGATCCTCTACTGGAGGCTGGAGCGGGAGGATGGGTAAGAAGGAAGAGACCTTCGTGCGCTCGCTCGTCGACGGGCTGCCACTCGGAGAAGCAGCCCGGGCCGCTGGGCTTCCGGAGGAACGGGCACGCCGGTTCCTCGAGAGCGTGGCGGAGTTCGCGGGAGCCGTGGGTGCCGACATGCGGTTCG
This sequence comes from bacterium, assembly GCA_025774245.1. Classification (GTDB taxonomy): domain Bacteria; phylum Joyebacterota; class Joyebacteria; order Joyebacterales; family Joyebacteraceae; genus JALGVN01. The sequence goes on along the minus strand of JALGWI010000002.1, from coordinate 59,822 downwards.
GACCTCCGCCGGCGGCGGAGGGCGGGAGCAGCTCCGAAGCAGCGCGCCACTCCGGTGCCGCGCGCCGTTCCGGGGCATCGACTCACACCGAGCTCGTGCTCCACACCGACGGAGCGTCGCTCGGCAACCCCGGCCCTTCCGGAGCCGGCGGAGTGATCGCCACACCCGCGGGGGAGGTCGTCGAGGAGTTCCACGTGCACCTTGGGCACGCCACGAACAACGTGGCGGAGTACGAGGCAGTGAGGATCGGCATCGCGCGCGCGCTGGAGCACGGAGCGCGCCGGATCGTCGTCCGGCTGGACAGCGAGCTCGTTGCGTACCAGCTGACGGGCCGCTACAAAGTGAGGAACCGGAAGCTTCTCGACGCCTACCTCAGAGTGGAGCAGCTCCTCTCGCAGCTCGACGAGGTGGCGTTCGAGACGATCCCGAGAAAGGAGAACGCCCGGGCCGATGCGCTCGCGCGGATGGGGGCGCAGCAGGGTCCGGGATGAACTCACCGTCCGGCGTTCCGGCCGGGGCTCGATCGGAACCGGAACGAAGGTCGCGTGTCGAGCGGGGACTGGAGCAGGCCAGGCGACCGCGGGTCGGCGCAAGTCGGCCTGAGGAAAGTCCGAGCTCCATAGGGCAGGATGCTGGGTAACGCCCAGTGGGAGCAATCCTAAGGAAAGTGCCACAGAGAGGGAAACCGCCTAAGGAGCCCGGCGACGGGCTCCCGGCAAGGGTGAAAAGGTGAGGTAAGAGCTCACCAGTGCTCTCGGTGACGAGGGCAGCTTGGTAAACCCCATCCGGAGCGAGACCAAATAGGAGAGGAGAAGCTGCCCGCTTCGCTATGACTCTCGGGTAGGTCGCTTGAGGCGCCGGGTAACCGGCGTCCCAGATGAATGGTCGCCACGGAAGGTCTTCCTTCCGACAGAACTCGGCTTACGGTCTGCTTCAGTTCCCGTTCGACAGTACTCCCTGTACAAGGATGCCGCGGCAGGAGTGCCCGGTTCGATCCGGGCGTCCGCGTCGCCGGCTCTCGAGGGCCGGCGGCGGGCAACGTCCGGGGGACCCCGGAGGAAGTCGAGGACGAGGTCTTGAGACGCATCTGGAACATACCTGACGAGAGCGCCACGGAGCGCGCCACCCTCCTTGCCGGAGAGCTCGACGTTCCGCTCTCGTTCGCCAAGGTTCTCGTGAGCCACGGCGTCGCGAGCGAGTCCGACGCCCGCTCCTACCTCACTCCCGACCGCGAGACCCTTCACGATCCGCAGCTCCTTCCCGACATCGAACCGGCGCTCGACCGCATCCGGACCGCCGTCGCCGGAGGGGAGAAGGTCTTCGTCTGCGGCGACTACGACGTCGACGGGATCACGTCGATCGTCCTCATCAAACGCTGCCTCGAGGCGGCCGGCCTCGACGTCGGCTTCTACATCCCCAACAGGCTCGTCGACGGCTACGGGCTCTCCGAGAACGGCATCGTCGCCGCGAAGGACTACGGAGCCAAGCTCATCATCACGGTCGACAGCGGCGTCACCGGCCACGAGGCGATCGAGGCCGCCAAGCGCGCCGGGCTCGACGTGCTCGTCACAGACCATCACGAGCCTCAGGACTCGCTGCCCGACGCCCTCGCCGTCGTCGATCCGAAGCGCCACGATTCGAAGTACCCGTTCAAGGACCTCGCCGGCGTCGGCGTCGCCTACAAGGTCATGGAGGCGCTCGCGAGGGACTACCGCGACGTGGCGTACAGCGTCGAGGAGAACCTCGATCTCGTCGCCGTCGGAACGGTGGCGGACATCGTTCCCCTCGTGTCGGAGAACCGGGTCCTGACGTCGCTCGGTCTCGAGCGGCTCAGGACGACGACCAACCCGGGACTCCGGGCGCTCATGGAGGTGGCGGGCGTCGAGCCCGCGAGCGCGCGTGCGACGCACATCGGCTTCGCCCTCGGTCCCCGACTGAACGCGGCAGGGCGCCTGGGCGACGCGAAGATCGGCGTGGAGCTCCTGACGACCGTCGACGGCGCGAAGGCGGAGCAGATCGCAAAGAAGCTCGATCGCGAGAACAAGAAGCGCCGGGCGCTCGAGCAGGACGTCCTCAAGGACGCGACCGACTCTCTCGAATCGACGCTCGACGTGGACAGCCGCCGCTCGATCGTCCTCTGGTCGCGCGGCTGGCACCCGGGCGTCATCGGTATCGTCGCTTCCCGCATCGCCAAGCAGTACAATCGCCCGACCGTCCTCCTCTCGATCACCGACGGGATGTCGAAGGGGTCCGGGCGGAGCATCCCGGGGTTCGATCTGCACGCGGCGCTCTCGAAGTGTCGCGGCTGCCTCGTGAGCTTCGGCGGGCACCGCCACGCGGCCGGCGTCTCGCTCCCCGAGGGCAGGCTCGAGGAGTTCCGCGACTGCGTCGAGGAGGCCGTGTCGAGCGTCCTCACGCCCGAGGATCTTATCCCGGTCGTCGATATCGACGCCGAGATCACGCTCGCGGAGTGCGACTTCGATCTCGTGAACATGATGAAGGGGATGAGGCCCTTCGGCTCCGGCAACCCGGAGCCCATCTTCGGAACGAGGCGGCTCAAGCTGATAGCGGCGAAGACCGTCGGGAACGGGCACCTCAAGATGACTGTCGCGCAGGGCGACGCCCACATAGACGCGATCGGGTTTGGAATGGCCGAAGCGCTCGACGAGCTGAGATCGAGCGGCGGCATGGTCGCTGCGGCGTACGTCCTCGAGGAGAACACCTGGCATGGCCGTACCGAGCTTCAGATGAGGCTCAAGGACGTTCACGCCGAGGACTACTAGCACTGTCCGGGGCCCGCGGGAGCGAGCCCGGACTCCCACCGCGCAGATCCGTATGACTGGAAAAGAGTACGCGGAGAGGCTCCAGGAGATCGACCCCAAGCTCGCGGTCGGCGTCATCGCCAGGGCGTACGACTTCTCGTACCGCGTGCACGATGGGCAGAAGCGCAAGTCGGGCGACCCCTTCATCGTTCACTGCGAGGAGGTCGCCGCGATCCTGTCGCGTTTCATGCTCGACACGGCGACCGTGGCCGCCGGCCTCCTGCACGACGCGATCGAGCAGGGCGACGTCGAGCTCTCCGACGTCTCCGAGGAGTTCGGCGATGAGATCGCCGAGCTCGTGAACGGCGTCACCAAGATCACGGGGCTCAAGTTCGAGAGCAGGGAGCGCGAGCAGGCGGAGAACTTCCGTAAGATGCTCCTCTCCGTGGTCAAGGACGTCCGCGTCATCCTCATCAAGCTCGCCGACCGCCTGCACAACATGAGGACGATCTCGCACCTCACGCCGGAGCAGATCGACCGTATCTCCCGCGAGACGCGCGACATCTACGCGCCGCTCGCCGGGAGGTTCGGAATGGCGCGCATGCAGCGCGAGCTCGAGGACCTCACGTTCAGGGTGCTCGAGCCCGAGGGGTACGAGCGGCTTCGCCTGCGGATCGCCGAGACGCGCGCCGAGCGCGAGGCCTACATCGAGGAGATCGCCAGGCCGATCCGCGAACGGCTCGTGCGGGACGCGGTAAACGCGCAGATCTCGGGCCGGGCCAAGCACCTCTACAGTATCCACAGGAAGATGGTGACTCGAGGGAAGGCGCTCGAGGAGATCTTCGACCTGATCGCGATTCGGATCATCACCGAGAGCGTCGGCGAGTGCTACCGCGTGCTCGGCATCGTCCACACGCTCTTCACGCCGGCCCACGATCGTTTCAAGGACTACGTCGCCACCCCGAAGATGAACGGATACCGCTCGCTCCACACGACGGTCGTCGGTCCCCGCGGGCGGATGGTGGAGATCCAGATCAGGACGTGCGAGATGCACGAGCAGGCGGAGATGGGGATCGCCGCCCACTGGACGTACAAGGAGGGCAAACCCGCCGACGAGGAGCTCAGGAAGCGCCTGGCGTGGGTGCGGCAGCTTCTCGAGGGGAACATCGACCTGACGGAGGCGAACGAGTTCCTCGAGTCGCTCAAGGTCGACCTCTACCGGGACGAGATCTTCGTCTTCACTCCGAACGGCGACCTCAAGCAACTTCCGAGGGGATCGACGCCGGTCGACTTCGCGTACGCGATCCACACGGGCGTGGGCAACCACTGCGCGGGAGCGCGGGTGAACGGCCGCCTCGTGTCGCTCAAGCACGAACTCAGGAGCGGCGACACCGTCGACATCATGACCTCCGACTCGGCGCACCCGAGCCGGGACTGGCTCAACGTGGTCGCCACGTCTCGAGCGAGGAGCAAGATCCGTCACCACATGCGGCAGCAGGCCGACGACGAGAGCGTCGTTCTCGGGCGGCGGATCATCGACCGCGAGGTCAAGAGGCTCCGGGGCAAGGCCGCCGAGATCCCGCTCGACGACGTGGCTCAGAGCCTCGGGTTCGAGGGGACGCGCGAGCTCTCGGCCGCGGTCGGCCGCGGCGACGTCGGCCTGAGCGAGCTCGGCAGGAAGCTCCAGCCGGAGCCGTCGCGCGGCGCGGGGATCGTCCAGCGGATCACGCGGAAGGTCAGGAGGCCGGAGGCCGGCGTCAGGATCGACGGGGTCGGCGACCTGATGCTCCGCTTCGCGAAGTGCTGCCAGCCGGTCCCGGGCGACCAGATCGTCGGGATCATCACGCGCGGCCGGGGCATCTCGGTGCACCGCGTGGGCTGCCCGAACACGTTCGGTCCGGCGATCGACTCCGAGCACACGATGCCGGTCGAGTGGGACGTCGGCGAAGGCCAGACGTTCCCCGCGGGCCTCGTCGTCACAGGCGAAAGGACGCCCACGTTCCTCGCGGACGTCTCGAAGGCCATCGCGGACCAGGGCGTCGAGGTCACCGGCGCCTCCATGAGGACGGAGGAGGGGCTCACCATGGCGAGCTTCCTGGTGACCGTCGGGAACCTCCACCGGCTCAAGACGCTCATCCGGACGATCGGCGGGCTCAAGGGCGTCAAGAGCGTGGTGAGAAGGCGCTTCGAAGGCGAGGGCTGAGCGGTCGCGGGAGGGATGCGTTCGTGAAGGCTGTACTCCAGAGGGTGTCGTCGGCCCGGGTCACGGTCGACGGTCGGAGCGTGGGCGAGATCGGGCGGGGACTCGTCGTCCTTGTCGGGGTCGCCGCGGGAGACGGCGAGGACGAGGTGCGCTGGCTCGCGCGGAAGACCGAGGAGATCAGGATCTTCGAGGACCCGGACGGGAAGATGAACCTCTCGCTCTCGGACATCGGCGGCGACGCGCTCGTAGTTTCGCAGTTCACGCTCCTGGCGAGTACGAGGAAGGGGCGGCGCCCGAGCTTCACCGCAGCGGCGCCTCCCGACGAAGGCAGCGCGCTCTACGAGCGCTTCGTCGCGGAGCTCAGGAACAACGGGGTCCGCGTCGAGACGGGGGAGTTCGGCGCCAGGATGCTCGTCTCGATCGAGAACGAGGGTCCCGTGACGATCATCCTCGACACCGACGACCGCCACACATCGAGATCGGGCCGGTCGCGCGACGGCGCGTGACGCGGAGGGTACCGTGGACTGCAACCTCATTCGCAGGCTCATCGACGAGACGCCCGTGATCCTGGGATCCGCTTCCGCGCGGCGGGAGCGCATCCTCACGGGGCTCGGGCTCGACTTCGTCGTCGACCGCCCCGATCTGGACGAGACGCCGGTCGAAGGGGAGGGGGCCGAGGAGCACGTGCTCAGGCTCTCGCTCGCCAAGGCGCGCGCGGTCGGCGCGCGGCACGAGCGGGGAACGCTCGTGGCCGCGGACACGGCGGTCCTCATCGACGGGCTCATCCTGGGGAAGCCCGTCGACGCGCCCGACGCCGTGAGGATGCTCGGGATGATCCGCGGCCGATGGCACGAGGTTCTGACGGGCGTCGCCGTTCTCAGGTGCTCGGACGGCGCCTGGGTGACGGGCGTCGAGAGGACGCGCGTCCTCGTGCGGCCGCTCACGGACGGCGAGATCGAAGGCTACGTCGCCGGTGGAGAGCCGCTCGATAAGGCCGGCTCCTACGGCATCCAGGAGTGCGGCGCCGCCGTCGTCGAGAGGGTGGAGGGTTGCTTCTACAACGTCGTCGGTCTCCCGGTCGCGAGGCTCTGCCGGCTCCTCGAGGAGCTCAGGACGGCCGGCACGGCCGCCGCGCCCGAGGGAGCGCCGCTCCGCGAAAGCGAACGCGGGAAGGACACACCATGAGACCGAAGCCGCGCCTCGCGACGATCGAGTGGATCGACGGTCGCGTCAGGCTCATCGACCAGACGAAGCTCCCGCACGAGTTCACCCACAAGGAGACGAACGACTACCGCGAGCTCGCCGAGAGCATCAGGCGGCTCGAGGTTCGCGGCGCCCCGGCGATCGGGGTCGCGGGCGCGATGGGGATCGCGCTCGCCGCTCTCGAGAGCGACGCATCCGATCTCCCGGGCCTCGAGCGCGACGTCAGGGAGGCCGCGCACCATCTCGGCTCGACGAGGCCGACGGCCGTGAACCTCGCGTGGGCGATCGAGAGGATGCTCGCGACGCTCGCCGACCCGTCGCCCACGGACGCCGACCGTGTCAGGGACCGTCTCGTCGAGGAGGCGCGCGCGATCTTCGAGGAGGACCGCGAGCTCTCCCGTCGGATCGGAGCGAACGGCGCCTCGCTCCTCTCGGACGGCGACGGCGTCCTCACGCACTGTAACGCGGGGGGGCTGGCGACGGCCGAGTACGGAACGGCCCTCGCGGTCATCTTCGCCGCGGTCGAGGAGGGGAAGACGATCCGCGTCTTCGCGGACGAGACGCGCCCGCTCCTTCAGGGGGCGCGCCTGACGGCGTGGGAACTCCGCGAGCGGGGCATCGACGTCACCCTCATCTGCGACTCCGCGGCCGCCTCCGCCATGGCGCGGGGCTGGGTCGACAAGGTCATCGTCGGCGCGGACCGGATCGCCGGGAACGGCGACGTGGCCAACAAGATCGGCACCTATCCGCTCGCGCTCGCCGCCCGCGAGCACGGGGTCCCCTTCTACGTGGCGGCGCCGTACTCGACGCTCGACCCGTCGCTTCCGAACGGAGCGGCGATCCCGATTGAGGAGCGCTCACCCGAGGAGGTGACCAGTCTCGGGGGACAGAGGATAGCTCCATCGGGGGTCCGGGCCTGGAACCCGGCCTTCGACGTGACGCCGGCGGGGCTCGTGGCGGCGATCATCACGGACGTGGGCGTCTTCCGGGCGCCCTACGAGACATCGCTTTTCGCGAAGAAGACGGCTCCGGAGGCTTGACAAGGATTGTGCGGATTGCTAATGTTAGGGGTTCTTGTCGCAGGAATCCCGGCTCGGCGTCGAGCCTCCGGGAGCGTCTCTCCTGAGGAGAGGCGAGCGCCCGGGTCCGGCGAGCCGTCCGGGGGGCCACGCATCGTATTGTCGCCGATGCGGGCCGTTCGAACCACGTGGAGGTAGTTGGATGTCGACACACGTTACGAAGCCATCGGAGATCGTACGACGCCACTACGTCGTCGATGCCGACGGTCAGATCCTCGGGAGGCTCGCATCGAAGGTGGCGACGGTCCTTCGGGGCAAGGGGAAGGTCAACTACTCCCCGCACCTCGACACGGGTGACTTCGTCATCATCATCAACGCCGCCAAGATCGAGCTCACGGGGAAGAAGCTGGACAAGAAGACCTACTTCAGCCACAGCGGGTATCCGGGCGGGGCGAGGTACGTGCGCGCGAGCAAGCTGATGGAGACGAGGCCTCAGGAGGTCGTGCGTCGCGCCGTGAAGGGGATGCTGCCGAAGAATACGCTGGGAAGGAACATGCTGAAGAAGCTCCGTGTCTACGCCGGGCCGGATCACCCGCACCAGGCGCAGAGGCCGGAGCCGCTCGAGGTCTGAAGCCGGGCAAGGCGCCCGGTGTGGAACGCGGCTCGAGTAAGGAGCAATCGATGGAGACGGATTTCAGTTCGGTAGGCAGGAGGAAGGAGTCGGTCGCCAAGGTCAGGCTCGTGTCGGGAACCGGTCAGAGGACCGTGAACGGCAAGGCGATCCGCACCTACTTCCCCCGGGAGACGATGATCGACAACATCTTGAAGCCCTTCGAGATCACGTCGACCGGCGACCGGTACGACGTGATCGCGAGCGTCGTGGGCGGCGGAGTCACCGGCCAGGCCGGTGCGGTGAGGCTGGGTATCGCGCGCGCGCTCGTCAAGGTGGACGAGAGCTACCGGAAGCCTCTGAAGCAGGCCGGTCTTCTGACCAGGGACCCGCGGATGAAGGAGCGGAAGAAGTACGGTCAGAAGGGCGCGCGGAAGAGATTCCAGTTCTCGAAGAGGTAGGAGTGCAGTCATCCGCAATGCGTCCGTCTCACGGACCTGCGCGGCGCGGAAATCTAGCACGCGGCCGGACCGGCACCGGGGTCCGCCAGGGGGATCCTCCCCTCGGCGGCCGGCGTCCGGAATGAACGCCGCGGTGGTTGACAACCGTTCAACAGGAGGGTCATCCGCTCATGCTTAACGCGGACATGCATGCGCTGCTGGAGGCCGGGGTTCACTTCGGCCACCAGACCCACCGATGGAATCCCAAGATGAAGCCCTTCATCTTTATGAAGCGCAACGGGATTCACATCATCGATCTCGCCAAGACACTCACCTGTATGAAGAAGGCCAGGGAAGCGATCCAGGACACCATCGGACGCGGTGAGCGTGTCCTCTTCGTCTGCACGAAGCGGCAGGGCCAGTCGATCGTGAGGGAGGAGTCCGAGCGCTGCGGCATGCTCTTCGTGACCCAGCGCTGGCTCGGCGGGACGCTGACGAACCTGCGTACCATCCGTCAGAGCGTCCGCCGCCTCGAGGACATCGAGCGCATGGCCGAGGACGGCACCTACGAGCTCCTCGCGAAGAAGGAAGTTCTGAAGCACGAGCGCCAGAAGGTGAAGCTCCTTCGCGTCCTCGACGGCATCCGCGCGATGGACAAGCTTCCGGGACTCGTCTTCATCGTCGACATCCGCAGAGAGAATATCGCGCTCAGCGAAGCAAACAAGCTCGGGATTCCGATCGTCGGGATATGTGACACGAACTCCGATCCGGAGGTCGTCAAGTATCCGGTTCCGGGCAACGACGACGCGATCCGGTCGATCCGGCTCTTTGCTGCCTTCGCGGCCGATGCCGTGCTCGACGCGAGGTCGAGCCAGCTCGAGGGCGGCGACGCCGTCGAGCCGCCCGCCGACGAGCCCGCGACGCCGAAGGCGGTCGAGGCCTAGGTCATCCGAGTGTCTGAAGCGTCTACACACCGCAGCGATCCCGATCACCAATGAGGAGTTGGAGCGTCACATGGACATCACCGCCCAACAGGTCAAGGAACTCAGAACGAAGACGGGCGCCGGCATCATGGACTGCAAGGCCGCCCTCGCGGAAACGAAGGGGGACGTCGAGAAGGCGATCGAGCACCTGAGAAAGTCGGGGGTCCTGAAGGCCGCGAAGAGGGCCGACCGTCCGACGGGCGAGGGAATGATCGCCTCCTACGTCCACGCCGGGTCGAAGCTCGCCGTCCTGGTCGAGATCAACTGCGAGACCGACTTCGTGGCCAAGACCGACCAGTTCCAGGTCTTCGCGAAGGACGTGGCGATGCACATCGCCGCGCAGAACCCGCTCGTCGTGTCGCGCGAGCAGCTTCCGGAGGACGTCCTCGCCAAGGAGAAGGACATCTTCAGGGAGCAGGCGCTCGCTTCGGGGAAGCCCGAGAAGATCCTCGACAGGATTGTGGACGGGCGCATCGAGAAGTACTACTCTCAGACCTGCCTCCTCGAGCAGCCTTTCGTGAAGGACACCGACATCACGGTCGAGGACCTCGTCAAGCAGACGATCGCGACCCTCGGAGAGAACATCAGGATCACGCGTTTCGTCAGGATGAAGCTCGGGGAGACGACCCCCGAGGAGGAGAAGCCAGCCTCCGATGCATGCTGCGCGTAGGCGTGTCATCCTGAAGGTGAGCGGCGAGGCGCTCTCCGGCGGTGAAGCCGGCCCGATCTCCCGTGAGGCCGCCAGGTGGCTGGCCGGGGAGATCAAGGCGGCGGCCGATACCGGCGTCGAGGTGGGCGTGGTGATCGGTGGCGGGAACATCCTCCGAGGCGTGGAGGCTGCCCGCACCGGCGATGATCGCGTCACGGCTGACTACATAGGCATGCTGGCGACGGTCCTGAACGGGCTCGCCCTCACGGGCGCGCTCCGCGAACTCGGCCAGGCCGCGACGGTGATGAGTGCCGTGCCGTGCGGCGGCGCGGCGGAACCGTTCGAGCGCGGCAGGGCCGACACCTACCTGAGATCCGGCACCGTCGTGGTCTTCACCGCGGGTACCGGGAACCCTTTCTTCAGCACCGACACTGCGGCCGCGCTCAGGGCCGCCGAACTGGGCGCCGACGCGCTGCTCAAGGCCACAAAGGTCGACGGCGTGTACGACGCCGATCCGATGAAGCGCTCCGACGCGAAGCGATACGACGAGCTGACGTATCTCGAGGCCATCGAGAAGCGGCTCGGCGTGATGGACCTCACGGCCCTGTCGCTCGCGCGGGAGCTGGACCTGCCCGTCGTTGTTTTCGCGCTCTCGGTGGATGGCAACATCGCGAAAGCGTCCGCGGGCGAGACGATTGGTACACGTATCGAGGGAGGACGCGATGGACGAGCTCTTCCGTGATGCCGAGGGGAGAATGGAGAAGGCCGTCGAAGCGGTTCGGAGGGAGTTTGCGAAGATCCGTACCGGCAAGGCCACCGTTTCGCTTCTGGATGGCGTCAGGGTCGAGTACTACGGGAGCACGGTTCCTCTGAGACAGGTCGCCAACATCAGCGTTCCCGAGGCGCGGCTCCTGGTCGTGCAACCCTGGGACAAGAAGGTCGTCGGCGACATCGAGAAGGCCATCCTCTCCGCCGATCTCGGCCTGAATCCGTCGAGCGACGGCCACCTCATCCGGGTGCCGATACCTCCTCTCACGGAGGAGCGGCGCAAGGAGATGGTCAGATACGTCCACAAGCTCGCGGAGGAAGGGCGCATCGCCGTGAGGAACATCCGGCGAGACATCAACGAGGCCCTGAAGGCGAAGCAGAAGGCCGGCGAGATCTCGGAGGACGAGTTCCACCGCGCTCACGACAAGACGGTTCAGGAGATGACCGACGAGAAGGTCCGCGAGGTCGACCACGTCCTCGCGGCGAAGGAGACGGAGTTGATGGAGGTCTAGCCTGACGCGGACCTGTGTTGGGAACACGCTACAACGGAGGTGACGAATGGCCTACGTGATCAACGACGAGTGCACTGCCTGCGGGGCCTGCGCCAGCGCGTGCCCGGTCGAGGCCATCGCTGAGGGCGAGGAGAAGTACACGATCGACCCGGACACCTGCACCGATTGCGGTCTCTGCGTCGAGGAGTGTCCCTTCGACGCGATCAAGCAGGGCTAGCGGGCGGCGTCGGATCTGTCTGCCGGTTGTGAGGACGGCTGGCGCTCGCCCGCCGTCCTGCTCTATCCGGCCGTGCAGCGGGAGAGATGGGGATGGCGCGCAGGAGGGAGAAGGACCTCGCCGAGGCGCTCAAGCGCGACCCGGAGCGGCTTCCGGGTCACGTGGCTGTCATCATGGACGGCAACGGCCGCTGGGCGCGCCGAAGGGGGCTCCCCAGGATCGCCGGCCACGCCGCCGGCCGGGCCGTCGTGCGCAACATCGTCATCGCGAGCTCGAATCTCGGTCTCAAAGAGCTCACCCTGTACACGTTCTCGATGGAGAACTGGAACAGGCCGCGCACCGAGGTCTCGGCTCTCATGCACCTGCTCGACCAGACACTGAGGGAGCAGGTCGACGAGATGGACGAGAACAACGTCACGCTCCGTGCGCTCGGCCGCCTCGACCTTCTCCCCAAGTACGCGCTCTCCCGTGTCGAGCGCTCCGTCGAGAGGCTTTCGAAGAACACCGGTCTCAAGCTCAATATCGCTCTTTCCTACGGGGGGCGCGCCGAGATTCTCGACGCCGTCCGCGGCATCGCGAGGGGCGTCGAGAAGGGTGAAGTCCGCCCGTCCGACATCGACGAGGATCTCTTCCGGACGTTCCTCTACCTGCCGGACTCCTCCGACCCCGACCTGCTCATCAGGACGAGCGGTGAGCTCAGAATCAGCAACTTCCTGCTCTGGCAGCTCGCGTACACAGAGATCTACATAACCGACGTCCTCTGGCCCGACTTCCGCGGCCGGCACCTGTACGAGGCCATCTCCGTCTACCAGAAGAGGGACCGGAGGTTCGGCGGACTCAGGCGGGCCTCGCGCACCAGGCGGTAACCCATGGCTTTCGAGTCGAGACAGCTGACGACCCGTCTTCTCACCGCGGCCGTCGGCCTCCCGACCATCATCATCTGCTCACTGGTCGGCGGCATCCCGTTCCTCATCGCGGTCAACTTCGTCATCGGCCTCGGGCTCTTCGAGTTCTACCGGATGATCGAGGCCAAGGGGATCCGTCCGTTCAAGATCGCTGGTGTCGCGGCGGGGCTTGCCGTCTCCTGGTACGTCTACTTCATGGGCGGCGTGTTTTCCGGTCTCTTCATTACGATCGCTCTCGTCGTCATCATGGTGCTCGAGATCTCCCGGCGCGACGGGGAGCTCGCGGTCTTCCACATCTCGTCGACGGTCTTCGGCGTCTTCTACGTCGCGTGGCTCGGGAGTCACATCATCCTCCTGAGACAGCTCGGTGAGGAGCCTCCCTGGACCGGCTACGGCGGCGCGTTCGTCATCCTCGCCTTCGCGCTCGCGTGGGGCACGGATACCGGCGCGTACTTCATCGGAAACCTCGTGGGGAAGCGGAAGCTCCTGCCGCGCGTGAGTCCCGGGAAGTCGGTCGAGGGCGCCGTGGGCGGGGTCGCGGTCGCGCTCGGCGTTGCGTTTCTCGCGAAGTTCACGTTCGCACCCTTTCTCTCGTACTTCGACGTCTTCGCCCTCGGGCTCGCGTCGCCCGTGATGGCGATCCTCGGCGACCTCGTCGAGTCGCTCATGAAGCGCGACGTCAACGTGAAGGACACGTCGAAGGTGCTCCCGGGCCACGGCGGCATGCTCGACAGGTTCGACAGCGTCCTCTTCGTCGCGCCGCTCGTCTACTACTACCTGCGGTTCCTGGTCGTCTGACGCCGACCGGGGCGGCCGTATCGGAGAGAGAAGTGACGGCACACAGGAAGCGGGTGACGATTCTCGGATCGACGGGCTCGATCGGGCGGAACGCCCTCGAGGTTGCGGAGGCCCATCCCGGGGTCTTCGAGATCGTGAGCCTGTCGGCGTTCCGGAACGTCGATCTCCTCGCCGAACAGGCGGAGCGCTTCCGGGTGAAGCGGGTCGGCGTCGGCGAGGGGGCGTCGGGCTCCGGATTCCCGCCGGACGTCGAGGTCGTCGAGGGCAGTGAGGCGCTGGCGTCGCTCGCGTCCGATCCCGACGTCGACCTCGTGGTCAACGCGCTCGTGGGCGCGGCGGGCCTCGGCCCGACGATGGCCGCCCTCCGCTCGGGGAAGCGCGTCGCGCTGGCCAACAAGGAGTCGCTCGTGATGGCCGGTGAGATCGCGACGCGGGCGGCCGAGGAGAGCGGCGCCGAGCTCATCCCGGTCGACAGCGAACACAGCTCGATCTTCCGGTGCCTGGCCGGCGTCCCGGCGGCCGAGGTCGCGGGTGTCGTGCTCACGGCGTCGGGCGGGCCGCTCCGGGATGTGCCGCCTGGCGACGTCGCGGAGGCCGACGTCGATTCGGTTCTCCGCCACCCGACCTGGACCATGGGGGAGAAGGTCACGGTCGATTCGGCCACGCTCGTCAACAAGGCCATGGAGGTCGTCGAGGCGCGGTGGCTCTTCGGTCTTCCGTTCGAGCGGATCGACGTAGTTCTCCACCGCGAATCGATCGTCCACTCGCTGGTCCGCCTCGCCGACGGCACAATGCTTGCTCACCTCGGGGTGCCGGACATGCGCGTGCCGATCCAGTACGCGATGCTCTACCCCGAGCCGCCCGACGGCTCCTTCGGCGAGTGCCCGCCCGAGAAGCTCGGGGCGCTTCATTTCGAGCCGATCGACTACGATCGTTACCCGTGCTTCCTCCTCGTCCTCGAGGCGGCGAAGAGGGGAGGGACGGGTGCCACGATCGCTGCGACGGCCGACGAGGTCGCCGTCGACGCGTTCGTCGGCGGGAGCATCCGATTCGGCGACATCGCGACCGTCATCGAGGAGACGCTCGCGGCCGTGACGCCGGGCGCCGCCGCGACCGTCGAGTCCGTGCTCGACGCGGAGGGACGGGCGCGCGAGGCCGCGGCAGGAGCGGTGGAGCGGCTCAAGGTGAGAGAGGCCTGACGCGGAGCCCGTCCGGGCCCGCAACGGAAAGCGCAGGGAACATGTTCGTCTTCTACATCTACGCAGCCGTGCTCCTCGGGATCCTCATCATCGTCCACGAGATCGGCCACTTCGTGGCCGCGCGCCTCGCGGGCGTGACGGTCGAGCGCTTCTCCATAGGCTTCGGTCCGAGGATTCTCACGATGAAGCGCGGCGGGACCGAGTACGCGATCTCGCTGATCCCGCTCGGCGGCTACGTGAAGATGGCGGGCATGGACCCGACCGAGGGCAACGGCGACGAACCCCCGGGGCCGAACACCTTCCTCGGGAAACGGATCGCTGTTCGCGCGCTCATCGTCGCAGCCGGTCCCGTGATGAACTTCGTCTGGGCCGTCATCGTGATGATCGGTGTCTTCTGGATCGGCGGGATCGCCACGCTCGGCGAACCGATCCTCGGGGAGATCGAAGCGGGCTCGCCCGCCGATACGGGCGGGCTGCTCACGGGCGACAGGATCGTCTCCGTCAACGGGCAACCGGTCGAGCTGTGGGACGACGTCTACGGGCTCCTGTCGGAACGGGATGAGGGCCCGATCGAGTTTGTCGTCGAGCGCGGCGCCGACGGGACCGAGGCCGTCCCCGTGACCGTCGAGACGCCTCCCGATACGGCGGGGCAGCTCCTGGGCATCACGCCGTTCGTGCCACCGGTCATCGGCCAGGTCATGCGGGGAGGTCCCGCCGACCGCGCCGGCCTTGCGGACGGCGACCGCGTGATCTCGATCGCCGGCACCCCGGTCGATTCCTGGTTCGATCTGAGCGGCCTCATCTACGATCGGGAGGGAGAGGAGATCGAGATCGTCTGGGAGCGCGACGGGGAGCGCATGAGCGCCGTCGTGACGCCGGAGGAGGGTGAGGAGCCGGACGGAGCGGGTGGAGTACGGCGCGTCGGGCTCATCAACATCCTGATGCCCTGGACCGTTCGGAAGATCGGCCTCGGGGAGGCGATCGGAACCGGCGTCAGCGTCACGGTCGATCGATTCCTCGAGATCGCGGAGTTCTTCGTCATGCTGATCCCGAGACTGATCCGGGGCGAGCTTTCGGCGGAGACCCTCGGCGGTCCGATCCGCGTGGTTCAGCTTGCGAGCGAGAGCGCCAGGTGGGGCGCGGATTTCTTCTTCGGGTTCATGGCGGTGATGAGCCTCAACCTGTTCGTCATCAATCTCCTGCCGCTCCCGATCCTCGACGGCGGACACCTCCTGCTCATGGTTCTCGAGCGCGCGCGCGGCAGGCGTCTCACCGACCGTCAGCTCGTGGTCTGGCAGCAGGTCGGTCTTGTGTTCTTCGCCGGGCTCATGATCGCGCTCATCTACCTGGACGTGTTTCGGGGGCGGTAGCGTCGGCGTCCGCCGGAGCGCCCGTCGCCTCTCCGGCGTCGGCGCCCCCCGCAGCGTCCGCCGCCGGCGGCTCCCGCCTGAGTTCCTCGACGCGTTCGTTGATCGTCCGGGCGATCCGGGCCCAGCGTTCGGGGTCGCGCCTGAGGATCTCAGCGTATGCCTCGAGCTCATCCCGTGCGTAGTTCTCGGCTCCGAGCGCGGCGACTCGCGCGGCCGCGTCGTCGCCCGTGAGGCCCTCTTCGAGGGCGAGGTTCAGGGCCGCAACGTGGTCGATGAAACCCTCCTCGGTGACGCGGGTGCCGGGCGCGGGAACCCACGCTCCGCCGGGCTCTTCCGTCGTCTGGCAGCCCCAGAACCCGACGGCCGCCGCGATCGCCACGACGGCGAGCGGGCGCCCGGCGCTCTGAAGAACCGCCCGGGCTCGACGTCTCATTTGCAGGGTCATGGATTCTCCGGGGACCGATTCCTGCACTCAATGGGCTCCATCATGACGGCGTCCTTCCAGGAAGTCAACCGTAACGGTTGACAGAACCCGGACATAGGTCTAGAATCAGTAGTGACGGCCGGAGCTCGGACAGAACCATGCGCAGACTGAACATGGCCAGATCAAGACGTTCGGCGTTCGTCGTGGCGATCGTGCTCGTGGCGCTCCTCTGCGCCCACGGCGCGTCCGCCGACACGGCGTTCGGCCGCAACAAGGTCCAGTACAGGAGCTTCGACTGGCGGATCATCCACACAGAGCACTTCGACGTCTACTTCTATGAGGGCGGCGAGGACATCGCCGACGCCGCCAGCCAGATCATCGAGGACGCGAACGCGGACTTCGAGGTTCTGCTGGGCCACGAGCTCACGGCGATCATCCCCATCATCCTCTACAATTCCCACAACGAGTTCCAGCAGACGAACGTCTCCCTGTCTCACGTCGAGGAGACGGTCGGCGGCTTCACGGAGCTCTTCAAGAACCGCGTGGTGATCCCCTTCACCGGCTCGTACGACGACCTGCGCCACGTCCTCTACCACGAGCTCACCCACGTCTTCATGTTCGACATCGTCTACGGCGGGCTCGTCGAGTCCGTCATCCGGCAGGCGTACACGAACCCCGTGCCGCTCTGGTTCGTCGAGGGTCTCGCCGAGTACACGTCCATGGGGTGGGACCCCGAGGCCGAGATGATTCTCCGGGACCTCACGGTCTCCGACCTGGTCGTTCCTCTCGAGTATCTCTACGGCGGGTACCTCGTCTACAAGGGAGGTCAGTCGGTCCTCAACTTCATCGCGGAGCGCTACGGCCGCGAGAAGATCGCGGAGATCGTCAAGGCGATCGCCAAGACACACAACCTCGACGCCGCGCTCCGCGAGACGATCGGCCTCATGACGCCGGAGCTCTCCGAGGAATGGCACGAATGGCTCCAGGAGAAGTACTGGCCGGAGGTGACCGAGCGCGACGACGGCGACCGGCTCGCGACGTTCGTGACGGACCATCGCGAGGACGACTCGTACTTCAACTTCGGCCCCGCGATCTCGCCGGACGGGAAGAAGGTCGTCTTCGTGTCCGACAGGAACCGGACGGCGAACGTCTTCGTGTCCTCGACCCTCGATGGCAGGACGCTTCACCACGTGGTGAGCGGAGAGGTGACCGACGAGTTCGAGGCGCTTCACATTCTCCGGACCGGGTTCGCCTGGTCGCCCGACGCGAGCCAGATCTGCTTCGCGACGAAGGCGGGCAGGAGCGACGCGCTCCACTTCGCCGACGCCGAGTCCGGGGACATCGTCGCGAGCCACCGGTACGACCTCGACGGGATATTCACGCCCTCCTGGTCTCCTGACGGCCGCAGCATCGTCTTCGTCGGCTTGAAGAACGGGGCGTCCGACCTCTACCTGACCGACGTCGACGGCGCCGAGCCCCGGCAGCTCACCGACGACTTCTTCGACGAGCGCGATCCCGAGTGGTCGCCCGACGGATCGAAGGTCGCCTTCTCGTCCGATCGCGACTCCCCGCCCGAAATGGGCTTCAGGCGCGACTACGACATCTACTCCATGGACATCGAGACGCTCGAGGTCACCCGACTGGTGGCGACGCCCGGCCGCGACGGGTCGCCCGCCTGGGCACACCACGGGGAGCTCATGGCCTACGGGTCCGACATGCACGGCTCGCCCGCGATCTACATGGCCGACCTGGAGACCGGGTTGAGCGTGTTGGCCACCGATCTTCTCGGCGGGGCCAAGGCGCCGAGCTGGGCGCGCGAGGCCGACTGGGCCGCGTTCCAGCTGTACAGCGAGGGCGGCTGGGACATCGCCGTGGTCAAGAACCCGCTCTCCCGCTTCGAAGAGGTGATCGACGAGAACGGGTGGTTCCCGAGCATCAAGCAGGAGGTTCCCGACGAGCCGACGAGGCCCGACGTCGAGGTGATCGCCGAGGCCGATTTCATCGGTCCGTCTCCCGCCCCCGCGGGGGCGGCCGCGGTCGGCGCGGCGGCGGTCGCCGTGGCGGAAGGTCCGCCCCTCGGCGGAAACCCGTCAGGGCATGCGGGCGCGGGGAATGGCAACGGGAACGGCAACGGGAAGCTGTTCGCCGGACAGACTGCTGCGGAAGAGCGCAACGGCGGAGCGAGCGAGGGGACCGGAGAGCCGGAGCGTGTCTACGGCGGTGAGGGTCCTCACGAGGACCCGGACGCGCTTGACGGGGACCGGTTCGAGAGCGGCGGAGAAGCCACGTCCGACGCTTCGGACGAGAGCGCGCCCGGGAGTTCGGAGCAGTACGCGGACGGGTCGGACTACGATGACGACCGGGACGACGACGCCGTGGCGAAGGCCCGCGAGGCGTACGCCAAGGCCTCCGGCGTCCACACGCCGGGCGCGGACATGGAGGACGAGCCGAGGGACCTCGGGAAGATCGAGCCGTACAGGCCCCGGTTCGCGCCGGACTACGTGACCGGCGGGCTCGCGTACACGTCGAGTTTCGGGTTCTCCGCCGGCGCCGAGATCGCCATCAGCGACGTCCTCGGCAACCACCGGTTCTACATCGCGGCCGACCTCTTCACGAGCATCGAGGCCAGCAACTTGTACGTCCGGTACGAGAACCTCTCGCACCGTTTCAACTACTCCATCGGGCTCTACAATTTCACCGAGAACTACTACTCGGACCGCACCCAGCTGGGCGAGTACCTGGGCAAGAGGCGCTACTTCACGGAGCGCAGCTTCGGCGCCACCGCGTCGCTCGAATACCCGTTCAGCAAGTTCACGCGGATCGAGTTCGACCTCGCGGCGATGTCGGATCGAGTTCGACCTCGCGGCGATGTCGATCGACAGGAAGTACCTGGCCGAGAACGACGAGGGCTACATCGAGCCGACCGAGGAACAGGAGAGAAGGCAGCTCCTCATCCCGAGCGTCCGGCTCGTCAACGACACGACGCTCTGGGGTTCCGTCGGGCCCGTCGGAGGGGGCAGGTACTCGATCTCCCTCTCGAAGGGCTGGGATCCCGACGGGAGCTTCGACTACCTCTCGGCGGTCGGCGACATCAGGAAGTACGTGAGGATCGGGCCGGAGCACACGCTTGCGCTGAAGTTCCTCGGGGCGCGCAGCTCGTCCCAGAGCGCCCAGTACTTCTACATGGGCGGCGTCAACGGCCTCAGGGGGTTCGGGGACTTCCAGTTCCGGGGCCACAATCTCATCCTCACCAGCATCGAGCTGAGGTTCCCCCTGCTTCGCCGTCTCGAGATCGGATCACCGCTTCCCCTGGCGCTGTGGAACGTGCGTGGCGTGGTGTTTCTCGACGCCGGCGCGGCGTGGGAAGAGAAGTTCCGGGGCGTCTCGAGTGGGGCTCTGGGACGGCGGCTCGACGACATCATGGCCGCCTACGGGTTCGGCGCCCGCATAAACCTCGGCTATTTCGTCCTGCGGTTCGACTGGGCGTGGCCGAGCAACGGCAGGACGAGCGGACCGATGCGGATGCACTTCGCGATGGGCGCGGAGTTCTAGAGCGTTCCCCTGACAGCGACGCCCCGGGATTCGGGCCGAGCATCCGGACGGGTAGCCGGCCGGACCGACCGCCGCGCGAATCGCGGGCCCGGTCGCCGGACGTGCTGCTCTTTCCGGGTCGCCCGCCGGGTCGCCGCCCTCCCCCCGATGACGATCGGAGGTCTCAGACTGGCGACGGACTTTCTCAATGATCTCAACGAGGTTCAGGAGGCCGCGGTCCGTCATGGCGACGGGCCGCTCCTTGTGCTCGCGGGAGCCGGGAGCGGCAAGACGCGCGTCCTGACCTACCGGATCGCGTATCTGGTCAAAGAGCTCGGCGTGAGCCCGCGGCGCATCCTCGCGGTCACCTTCACGAACAAGGCTGCCGAGGAGATGAGGCGGAGGATCGCGGCGCTCGTCGGGTCCGACGCAGGGCTCGCGTGGGTCGGGACGTTCCACTCGATGTGCGCGAGGATGCTCAGGATCGAGGCCCGCTGGGGCTGGTGGACGCCGGCCTTCTCGATCTACGACGGCACCGATCAGATCGATCTCGTGAAAGAGTGCATGGAGAAGGCGGGCGTCGCCGCGTCGGTCTTCGCGCCGAAGGCGATTCTGTCGGCGATCTCGCGGGCGAAGGACCGGCTCCTCACGGCGCAGGCGTACGCGTCCGAGGGCGGAGGCTACTTCGAGGAGTGCGTGGCGAAGGTCTACGCGGAGTACGAGAAGGGCCTCGTCCGCAACAACGCGCTCGACTTCGACGATCTGATCATGCGCGCCGTCGAGCTGTTCCGGGAGAACCCGCCCGTCCTTACCGCGTACTCGACGCGCTTCGAGCACGTGCTCGTCGACGAGTACCAGGACACGAGCCACGCCCAGTACGCGCTGGTGAATCTGCTCTCCGGACACCACCGGAACATCTGCGTCGTCGGGGACGACGACCAGTCGATCTACGGCTGGCGCGGCGCCGACATCACGAACATCCTCGATTTCGAGAAGGACCATCCCGACGCCAGGGTCCTGGCGCTCGAGCAGAACTACCGTTCGACCAGGAACATCCTCGACGCCGCGCACGACGTCGTCGCCCGGAACGCGAGGCGCAAGGAGAAGAAGCTCTGGACCGAGCGCGACGCCGGATTGCCGGTGACGCTCGCTCGCGTTTCGAACGAGTACCAGGAGGCCGACGCGATCCGGGACGCGGTCCTCGCGCGGGTGGGCGAGGGGGAGAGGAACTACCACGACTTCGCCGTCCTCTACAGGACGCACGCCCAGTCGAGGGTGATCGAAGACAGCCTCAGGCGGGGCGGGATCCCGTACGATATCATCGGCGGTGTCCGGTTCTACGAGCGCGCCGAGGTCAAGGACGTCCTCGCGTACCTCCGCGTGATCGCGAATCCGGCCGACGGGGTGAGCCTCGCCAGGATCCTCAACGTCCCGCCCAGAAAGATCGGTGAGAAGAGCGCCGAGAGGCTCGCCGCCGCGGCGGCCGAGCGGGGCATTACGCTGCTCGAGGTCCTGGGCGTGGCGGTCGAGATCGACGGAATCCCCGCCTCGGCGGCGAAGTCGGCGACCGCCCTCGCCGCGACGTTCGGACGCCTCCGCGCCCTCGCCGAGAGCGCGCCGGCCGCAGAGATCGTCACGAAGGTCGTCGAGGAGTCCGGCTACGTCACGTGGCTCGAGGGCCGGAAGAGCGAGGACGCCTCGCAGCGGCTCGCCAACGTGGAGGAGCTCGTGTCGGCAGCAAGCGAGTTCATCGACGCGAGCGGGGAGGAGAGCCTCGGCGCGTTCCTCGAGCAGGTCTCTCTCGTCGCGGACATCGATCGCTGGGACGACCAGGCGATCGCGGTCTCGCTCATGACCCTCCACAACGCGAAGGGGCTCGAGTTCCCGGTCGTCATCATCCCCGGACTTGAGGACGGGCTCCTGCCGCACGTGTCCGCGTACGAGGACGACGACGAGCTGGAGGAGGAACGCCGCCTGTTCTACGTCGGCATGACGCGCGCCATGGACGAGCTCCGCATCTTCTGTGCCGACACACGCCGCAGGGCAGGCGTCACCGACATGCGGGCGCCGTCGCGATTCCTCGACGAGATCGAGCCCGAGCACCTCGAGACGGTCTCGTTCGCCGTGGCGAGAAGCCGGCCGGCGGCGGGGGCGACGCCCCGGCGCCCGGCGAGACGCGCGAGGGCCGACGTCTTCCCCGACTACGAAGGATTCTCGCAGGAGGAGGTCGCGCTCGCGCCCGGCGCCAGGGTCGCGCACCCCACCTGGGGAGAGGGCGTCGTGCTGGATGTGTCCGGGGTCGGTCCCGACGCGATCGTGCGGGTCCGGTTCGCCGATGACATCGAGAAGAGGATCATGGTAAGGTACGGCAAACTCACGCCCGTTACTGGTTGACGCGGCGCACCCGGCCCGGAGGAGATGGGCGATGGCCGTCACGGTCGAAGACGTCAGACACGTCGCGGCGCTCGCGAGGCTCGAGTTCTCCGACGAGGAGCTCGCGGGTCTCGCCGAAGAGATGAGCGAGATACTGGAGTACTGCGAGCGGCTCGGGGGGCTCGACACCGACGGAGTGGGACCCCTGTTCCGTACCCGAGTGCAGGGGAACGTGCTTCGGGACGACGAGCCCGAAGTCCCGCTCGGAGTCGACGAGGCTCTCGCGAACGCGCCGGACCGCGAAGGCGATTACTTCCTCGTGCCGGGCTTCCTGCCAGAGGACTAGCGCCGCGGGCACGCCCGTCCGTCCGGCGCGGAGGTCCGTGCTCTCGATTTGGAACTTCACGAACTGACGTTCTCCGAGGCCAGGCGCGGCCTCGACCGAGGGGAGTTCGCCGCCCGCGATCTCATCGAAGCGGCGTTCGACCGGATCGACGCGGTCGAGCCCAAGATCTCGGCATTCCTGACCGTGCGCGAGCGCGGCGAGGTGCTCGCCGAGGCCGACGAGATCGACCGGGCACGAGCGCGCGGCGACGCGCTCGGTTGCCTCGCGGGGATTCCCGTCGCGGTCAAGGACAACATCGTGACGCGGGGTCTCGCGACCACCGCGGCCTCGCGCATCCTCGAGGGCTTCGTTCCGCCCTACGACGCGACGGTCGTGGCGCGGCTCAGGCGGGCCGGGGCGCTTGTCGTCGGGAAGACGAACATGGACGAGTTCGGCATGGGCTCGTCCAACGAGAACTCGGCGTTCGGCCCGACGAGGAACCCGTGGGATCTCGATCGCGTTCCCGGCGGTTCGAGCGGCGGGTCGGCCGCGGCAGTCGCAGCCGGCGAGGTCCTCCTCGCGCTCGGTTCCGACACCGGCGGATCGGTGCGGCAGCCCGCCGGGTTCTGCGGCGTCGTCGGCGTGAAGCCGACCTACGGCCGCGTCTCGCGCTACGGTCTCATCGCGTTCGCCTCGTCGCTCGACCAGATCGGCCCCATCTCGAAGGACGTCGAGGGCGCCGCCGCGCTTCTGGGCGCCATCGCCGGCGAGGATCCGCGCGACGCGACGACGGCCGCGAAGGAGGTCCCCGATCTCCTCGCCGATCTCGATCTCGGCTGCGAGGGCCTCACGATCGGCGTTCCCGAGGAGTACTTCGCCGAGGGGCTCTCTGCCGATGTGGCGTCGACCGTCCTCGACGCGCTCGATGTCCTCAAGGAGCTCGGCGCCCGGGCCGTGCCGCTCTCGCTCCCACATCTCGCCTACGGCATCGCGAGCTACTACATCGTCGCCGACGCGGAGGCCTCGTCGAACCTCGCGCGGTACGACGGGATGAAATACGGGTACCGGTCCGAGGACGCGGCCGACATCTTCGGCGCGTACGCCCGCACGCGGAGCGCGGGGTTCGGCGCGGAGGTCCGACGCCGCATCATGCTCGGGACCTACGCGCTATCGGCCGGCTACCGCGAGGCCTACTATCTGAAGGCCCAGCGGGTGCGGGCCCTCATCGCGAGCGATTTCGACCGGGCGTTCGACGAGGTCGACGCGATCGTGTCGCCGACGTCGCCCACGGCCGCGTTCCGCATCGGCGAGCGGATCGACGACCCGCTCGAGATGTACCTCTCGGACGCCTACACGGTTCACGCGAACCTGGCAGGCGTCCCGGCGATCTCGGTCCCCTGCGGCGTGTGCAACGACGGCCTCCCCGTGGGGTTTCAGATCATGGTCGACAGGTTCCGGGAGTCCACGATGTTCCGCCTGGCGTCCGCGTGCGAGCGTGGGGTCGGCGGCGCGAGGAGACCGCCCGGGCTCTGAGGCGTCGCCGGGCCGGCGTCGTTGTCTGGCCACCGTCGCTCTCTGGCCAGCGTCGTTCTCCGGCCACCGTCGTCGCCCGGCTCCCCGGCGCCCTGGCCGCGGTTCTCCGAAGGAGGCGTCTCTGGAGTTCGAGCCCGTCATAGGCTTCGAGGTGCACGCGCAGCTCTCGACGCGCACGAAGATCTTTTGCGCTTCCGGGAGCGGCGTGGGCGGGAGACCGAACAGCCGCGTCTGTCCGGTCTGTCTCGGCATGCCGGGCGTGCTGCCGGTCCTCTCCCGCGAGGTCGTCGAGCGCGGCATCCGGGTCGCGCTCGCCCTCGACGCCACGGTCGCACAGCGGATGGGATTCGCGCGCAAGAACTACTTCTACCCGGATCTCCCGAAGGGCTACCAGATCACGCAGCACGACGCGCCTCTGGCGACCGACGGCCACCTCGACGTCGAGACCGCGGGGGGCGTGAGGCGCGTGCGGATCCGTCAGGTCCACATCGAGGAAGACGCCGGGAAGACGGTCCACGTCGAGCGCGACGGTCGGAGCGTGAGCCTCGTCGACATGAACCGCTGCGGCGTCCCGCTCGTGGAGATCGTGACGCAGCCTGACATCAGGAGCGTCGAAGAGGCCGACCTCTTCCTGACGAGCCTGCGGCGGATCCTCGTCTTCCTCGGCGTCGCGACGGGGAACATGCACGAGGGGAGCCTCCGATTCGACACGAACGTCTCCGTCCGCCCGCGCGGGAGCGACGGGCTCCACACGCCGACCGAGATCAAGAACCTGAACTCGTTTCGGGCGGTCAGGAAGGCCCTTCGCCACGAGATCGACCGGCAGTCGGCGGTCGTCGCCGGAGGCGGAGAGGTCGTGCACGAGACGCTCCTCTGGGACGAGACGGCCGAGCGCGTGACGGCGATGCGCTCGAAGGAGATAGAGTCGGACTACCGCTACTTCCCGGAGCCCGACCTCCTCGACGTCGCGATCGACGACGCCTGGCTCGAGCGCGTGCGAGCGCGGATGCCGGAGCTTCCGAACGCGATGCGCGAGCGCTTCCGGTCGTGGTACGGCCTTCCGGAGTACGACGCCGGCGTGCTCACGGCGGAGCTTCCGACCGCCGTCTTCTATGAGGTCTCGCTTCGCGAGCTTCTGCGACTGACGCACCCGGAACTGGAGACGGACGGCGCGTCAGGCGGGACGGGAGACGTCGACTTCGAGACCGGGGACGTCGACTTCGAATCGGCCCTCGAAGGACGCGCGCGGCTCGCGGGGCTCGGCCGCCCCGAGGGAGCAGCCGATCTCGCGGGCATCGCGAAGACGGTCAGCAACTGGGTGATGGGAACGCTCGGCGGTTGGCTCAACGCTTCGGACGGAGTGGACCTCCGTGAGCTTGCCTCGACCCGGATGCCGCCGTCCAGGTTCGCGGGGGTTCTCCGGCCGAGGATCGAGGGCGACGTCAACGAGCCGGCGGCGAGGCGGCTCTTCGAGGAGGCGATCGAGTCGGCCGATCCGATCGACGTTCTGATTGAGCGGCTCGGGCTCGCGCAGCTCTCCGACGAAGCCGCGCTCGAGGAGGTCGTTCGGGGCGTCCTCGAGTCCGAGAGCGCCACCGTCGAGCGCTATCGGGCGGGCGAGACGAAGCTCCTCGGCCACTTCATGGGCCTCGTTATGAAAGAGACCGGCGGTCGCGCCGATCCCGCCGTGGCGGCGGGCGTTCTGAAGCGGGCGCTCGAGTCGGCCTGAACGCCGGACCGGGGTCCCCGTCGGGGCATCGACGGCAGGCGTTGACCGGCGCCGTGGGTTGGGTTAGGATCACCCGTACGGCCCCACGCGATTCCGGCCTGCGTTAACCTCGAACGAGGGAGGCAGGAGTGAACGTCGCGCCTCCGGATCGAACCGATCCGAACGTGCTTCCCGAGTACACGAAGGAACTCTGCCAGCTCCGCTGGCTGGACGAAGCCCTCTTGCCCCTGAACTTCTTCGAGCACACGTGGAGGTTCGGAATGAGGCGGGTCCGCGGACTCAGACGGCGACTCGGCCTCTTGACGTCGGACGGCTGTCCGACCGCGGGCGGTTGCGAGGCGCCGCGTGGAGCGTCGTCGGGCGGAGCCGCGGCCTCCGGACCGCCGCGCGCCGGCGGGCGAGGGCGTAGCGGCGGGCGCATCCGCGAAGGCGATCTCGTCACGGTGCTCCCGGCCGAGGAGATCCGGAAGACCCTCGACAAGAAGACCGGGAAGCACGGCGGACTGAAGTTCCTCCCGCCGATGCGCGAGTACTGCGGCAAGACGTTTCGGGTCATGAAGCGCGTGCGGTACATCCTCGACGAGCACGACCACAAGATGCAGAAGGTGAAGAACGTCGTTCTCCTGGACGGCGTCATCTGCAGGGGGAAGGGGATCTACGGGCGCGAGAACTGCGACCGGTGCTGCTTCTTCTTCTGGAAGGACGCCTGGCTCAGGAAGGTCGAGGAGGACTAGCGTGCGTGCGGCCGCGCGAACCCGCTCGCGCGCTCCCGGAGACCAGCGAACCGCCGGTGGCCAGTGGCCCGCTCGAAGGAGCGGGCCCTTCGTCTGCTGGGAGCCGGTCGCCGGTGCGCGGCCGTCCCCGACCGGTCCCCGTTCGTTGAGCGACGTTCATTGACCAGTGCTTCATTCTGTGCTATATTATAGAGAGCCGAAACCACACGGAACTGCTGCGGCCGGCCACGGCCGGCGCGGAGGGGGGACGATGTCACGCTGCCTCAGGGAGGGCCCCCGCGGGGCGAGATGGATGACGATCTGCGCGACGATCCTGGGGCCTCTCCTCATTACGGGCCTTGCGGGGGAGGCGCTCGCGCTCCGGGGGACGAGCGAGCTTCCGCCGCCTGCGGGCGGCATCGAGGCCGACGGTTACCTTGCCGACTACGAGGCGATCCACTGCAAGGCGATCGACGGGATCTACGACGACACCGATCCGGTCGGTCACGCCGGCGACATCCTGGCGTTCTACGCCGACCAGAACGTGGACCGCCTGGTCTTCAGGGTCGGGATGGTCGCGATGCGCTCGCTCGACGGCGAGCGCGACTGGTTCCGCGAGGCCGGAACCGAGATCTACGTGTTCCTCGACTACGCCGAGGGCGGCACGATGGAGATGCCGGGCGGACTCGACGGGCGCGTCCCGGTGCGCTGGGACGCGGCGGTGCGGCTCGCGTACGGCGACGACGGTGAGTTCGAAACCGCGGGCTTCGCCCCCGGCGGGGACGGTCCCGTCGAGGGACTCGATCGCCGGGCCGCGGTCGTTCCCTCGTGGCACACGCTCGAGGGTTCGATCGATCTTCCGGACGGCTTCCGGGACGTGGCGGCGCGCCAGGCCGGCGTGGCGCCACAGGAGTACGCCCTGATCGCGGACGACGTGGCTGCGCGCGACGCCACGGCGATCCGCTACCACGTCGTCTCGGTCGTCGACGGCGAGATCGTCGACGAGGTCGCGGCGACCAACGAGCCGCGGCGCGGCGACCACAACGTCGCCTTCGCCCAGCACGGGAACCAGGGCCTCACGTACACGACGGTCTACTGGGGCGTGAAGGGCGAGAACGCGTCCTACCCCGGAGATCCGGCGAACCCCGACGACGGCTTCGACGAGCTCCTCGACGCCCACGACTACTACAACCTCCCCGGCAACTTCCACATGGCCGGAACGCTCATGACCGGCGCGGAGTGGCACGATCCCGCCTTCAACGACTCGCTCGTGAACGGGGTGGGGGAGGGCTGGGCCCAGATGATGACCTCGGCCTTCGCGCAGCACATCATGCCGTTCGTCTACGACGACATGAACAGCTGGTCGGTCTACACGCATCGGCAGATGGCCAACTACCGCTACGGACAGTGGCCGCGCGTCGCGTGGGTGCCCGAGCGCGTCTGGCTGGAGAACCCCGACAACGACGGGAACGGGATCAACGCCGCGTGCTGCCTGAACGACAACACGATCAAGGACGACTTCGTCGGCAACGACGTCGACGCCGTGATCCTCGACGACTACGTCCACTGCGGCTACATGAACGACGTCTTCAACGATCACCACGTCTACGTGATCGACAACGGTCTCAAGGTGCTGCCGATCGACAACGACTTCGTCGGGCAGATGAACTACGACGGCGGCGCGGCGATGTCGACCATCTTCGACGGCACCTCGGACGAGATCATCATCTACGGGAACGACTGGGAGGTCGCCGCGGAGGTCGCCGGCTTCGACGTGACGCACCCGTTCGCCCTCGAGAACTACATCTACGTGCTGCAGCAGTGCAGCCTCTACTCAGATCAGATCAGCGTCTGGAAGCTCGACGACGTGATCGACAGCTTCCCGGCGACGCCGATCACGCTCCAGAACGGAACCTACGGACTGCTCGGCGAGTTCTGGGGCTACGGCGGCGGCTGCAACCAGTGGTACTGCGACTGGGCGAGCTACACCGGCGAGCACAACATGGACGCCCACGATCCCAAGTGGGGCTACGAGGCGATCTGGCAGAACGCGTTCAACAAGGTCGTGACGGGGCCCGACAACGAGCTCTCGCAGGCGGCCTGGTACGTGATGATGACGATGCTCCACGAGACCGGCTGGCACGACTCCGGGCAGATCGCCGACTGGCAGAACCGCTACTCGAACCACATCAAGAACGCCAACCCGTACAGCGAGGCCGCGAGGTGGGCAGAGGAGTGGGGCACGTACGGCGCGAACCCCACGGGCTGCTACCTGGCCGACTTCGACGAGGACGGGGCCGACGAGGCCGTCATCTACAACGACCGGGTGATGGCGATCTTCGAGAGCATCGGCGGGAAGGCGAACTGGATCTTCGCCAAGGGAGACGTGGCCTCGAGGACTCCGTACGCGTACTCCGTCGTCGGGAACTGCAACGTCTACTGGGCGGAGACGAACGGCGACTACAACGAGACGAACCACATGGCCGCCCTCTCCGACGTGAGCGTCGGGGGCATCGACCGCGAGCACGACCTCTACGACTTCGAGGTGATCTCCGCGGCCGGCACGACCGTCGAGCTCGGGATCACGCACAGTGACGACGTCCTCGAGAAGCGCGTGAAGCTCTCGCTCGGCGATCCCTTCCTCGACATCATCTACGACGCCGTCGGGCAGACCGTCTACATCAAGAGCGGCTGGACCCCCGACCTCGTCGACCTCGTGTGGGACACCGAGCTCTACCGGGTCTGGGATCCCGACGGCGCCGAGTACATGGGCCAGAGGAACGACTCGAGCAGCGCCACGGCGGCGTTCGTCCTCGGCGAGGGCGGAGCGTCGCACAACCTCACGCAGACGGCGACGCTCCTCGAGATCGATGAGATCGTGGGGGTCGGGCAGTTCGAGCTCTACCTCTACGCCGGGTACACGAGCCCGCCCGTCGGTGACGAGATCGCGGAGCTCGAGGCGCTCGCGGCCGTCCTCACCGACGAGCTGCCGCCCAGGCCCGTCGTCGCCAACTACTACCCCGGCGCCGACAGGCTCGACGTGACGCTGAACGAGACCATCCAGTACGACAACGTCGTCCGCACCGGGATCGCGATCGACGAGGACGACGACGGGGTCCCCGACGTCAACCTGACCACGGGAGCCACGGTGCTGAACGGCGCCGACGCGAGCACGATCATGATCGAGGTGACGGAGGCGACCGCAGAGGCGATCGAGGCGCTGACGCCCGGCACGCTCAAGCTCCTGGTGAACGCCAGCTCCTTCCTCGATCTTGCCGGCAACGGCAACGCCGTCGTGACGAACCTCGACAACGTCCGTGTGATCTACGGCGCGGACACGAAGATCACCGTCGACGGGTACTTCGACCCGAACGAGTGGGCCGAGTACACGCTCGTCGTCGACGATCCCGACGACGACAGCACGTGGCACCCGCCCGGGGAGCCGCTCTTGAACGAGCTCTACGGGCTCCACGTCGACTGGGACATCGATTTCCTCTATCTCGGTGTGAACGGGCAGGTCCAGTCGAACAGCTGGCTTCTCTATCTCGACACCGACCCCGACGGTCCCGGGGGCGAGACCGATCTCACCGCCATCGACACGTGGGAGCGGGGCACGACCTTCACCGCGAGCGGCTTCCGCGCAGACTTCCAGTACGGATGCTACCAGCACCAGGGCGGGGGCGACGACGACAGCTTCTTCTCGATCGACGGCCCGACCACGACGACCGCGCTCACGGACTCGATCATCTCGGCGTTCGACTCGTCCCACGACCACGGAACGAGCGGCGGGAGCGAGATCGCGATTCCGTGGGACGCGCTGTACGGACTCGGTCCGGGCGCAGTGCCGCCGTACGCGGAGCTCTCGCTCGTCAGCTCGATCTGCTGGGACCCCGAGCCAGACGGAGAGCTCGGCGGGGACTCCGCGCCCTCGAACGCATCGGTCGCGCTGCCCGAGATCGACACCGTCCACACGATCACGATCGACGAGGACGGGGACGGCGTGCCCGACGAGATCCTGACGGGCGTACACGAGGACGTGCCACTCTCGTCCGCGAGGAGCCATCTCCTCCCGAACCGGCCGAACCCGTTCAACCCGACGACGACCGTCTCGTTCGTCGTGGTGGACGGTCCGTCGACGCGCGTCCTCCTCGAGGTCTACGACCCCGCCGGGAGGCGCGTCGCGACGCTCGCCGACCGCAAGATGGAGCCGGGTGAGCGCGCCGTCGTGTGGGACGGGCTCGACGACGAGGGGCGAA
This sequence comes from bacterium, assembly GCA_025774245.1. GTDB lineage: Bacteria > Joyebacterota > Joyebacteria > Joyebacterales > Joyebacteraceae > JALGVN01. The sequence continues at coordinate 29,300 of JALGWI010000002.1, read as the reverse complement.
GGCTCGCCTCCGGCGTCTACTTCGCCAGGCTCACCGTCGGCGACGAGACCGACACGGCGAAGATGATCATGCTGAAGTAGGAGCGGCGGGGCAAGGTCCTCGAATAGGCCCCAGGAAGTGAGAGAACCGGGCACCACGGCCGGCACGCGCAAGCGTGCCGGCCGTTTCGTGTCTCAGAGCCCGATTCTGACACTGGGGTGTTGAAAGCCGCGCAGTGATGGTATATAATGCCCTCGCTCACGACATACTAGCCGAGTTGCGGCAATCTACCGACAACAGGGACGCCCGCTCCACCTGCCGCGCTCTTCCAGCAGGGACACCGAGGATGCCCTGGCGCAGAGAGTTGCGCCTCGGAAGGGAGGACGACGATGGTCGGCGTCTGCGGGACTCACAAGGTGCAGTCGGTCGCGGGGGCACTCCTCGCGTTCCTCCTGGTCGCGATCTGGGCTCTCCCGATCGGTGCGTACTACTACGACACTGACGTGGACGGGCTCCCCGACTTCCACGAGACCAAGCACGGAATCCACGGAACCCTGGCGGACGAGGGTCCCGACTGGGACGGTGACGGCCTGAGCGACATCGTCGAGGACGCGAACGGCAACGGCATCGTGGACGTGGGCGAGACCGACCCGTACAACTACGATACCGACGGCGACGGCATCAGCGACGGTATCGAAGGCCTCGAGGACAGCCCCGAGGACGCGGACGACCTCATCAATGCGCTGGACTGGGACTCGGACGGCGACTTCATTCCCGACACCGTCGAGGAGCAGATCCAGCCTGGTGACACCGAGCGCGACGGCGTCTGGGCGGGTGTCGGGTCGAACGAGACGAACTGGCTCGCTGCCGACACCGACGGTGACGGCCTCATCGACGGCTGGGAGCACATGTGGGGTTCCAACCCGCAGATTCCCAACACCGACGATGACGGCTGGAACGACTACGAGGAGGCCATCCTCTACGGGACCGATCCGACGGACGACGACACCGACAACGACGGTCGTCTCGACGGCATCGGCAACGAGGACTGGCAGGACGACGATGGCGACGGCATGATCAACGCCGTCGACTACGACAGCGACAACGACGGTCTCGACGACAGTGACGAGGATGCCAACGAGAACGGCATCGTCAATGTGAACGAGACCAATCCGAGGCTGTACGACACCGACGCCGACGGGTTCAGTGACGGCTACGAGATCTACGAAGCCCGCTCCGACCCGCTCGACGGCGGGATCGACACGGACGGCGACGGGTGGGTCGACGGTCTCGAGATCGTCATCTGGAAGACCAACCCGCTGCTGCCGGACGGGCCCGACACCGACCAGGACGGGATCGGCGACGAGGTCGAGAACCCGCTGGCGACGCCGGGCGTCGACAGCGACGGTGACGGCCTCATCGATGCCCTCGACCTGGACAGCGACAACGACGGCATCGACGATGCTGAGGAGGTGATCAGTGGCGCCGACGGCTACGTCACCAACCCCCTCATCACTGACACCGACGGAGACGAGCTGCCGGATGCGGCCGAGATCGAGATCTACTGCACGGATCCGACCGACCCCGACGACCCGTACGACGGTGACGGCATCTCGGCGGGAGACGAGATCTACATCTACCAGACGAACTTCGACATGGCCGACACGGACGATGATGGCGTCGACGAGGGACTGTGGGCCGGGACCGACAGGGTGAACCGGAACAGCGACGCGATCCGACCGAGGCCGTACGGAGACGCCAGCACGGACGCCCTCGACCGCGATGCCGATGGCGACGGCATCTGGGACGGCGACGAGAGCGTTTACGGAACCAGCATGACCGACTGGGACACCGATGGAGACGGGCTCCTCGATGGAGCAGAGGTTCACATCTGGGGGACCGATCCGGCCGTGGCAGACACCGATGGCGACGGCCTCGACGACGGTACCGAGACGTACTCGACGGGAACCGACCCGCTCGACCAGAACACCGATGGCGACTTCGTGGGTGACGGGGTCGAGGTGAACTCGTGGGGCTCCAACCCGCTCGATCCCGACACGGACGGTGACGGCATCCTCGATGGCGAGACCATCACGGGTACGTACATCGACGCGTCCGGGGTGACGGTCAACTGGTCGTTCACCGAGGACGATCAGGACATGGAGCTCGGCGCGGACGGGATCCCGAACGTGCTCGACACGGACTCCGACTGGCGCGAGCCCGAGACCCCGGCGAACGTCGCGTACTTCCACGACAGGACGGAGATCGCCTACGAGAACTTCGTGGCGGTCGTGCTTCACGCGCGCGGCGACCGGTTCGTCATCGGCCCGCTCAATCCCGGCAACATCGACACCGACGGCGACGGGCTGTCGGACGTCGACGAGGTCGCCTGCGGCTCCGATCCTCTGGACGCCAGGATCGCCGTCTCGTACAGCTGGACGCCCAACCAGAGCGACGGCGACGGGCTCTGGGATCTCGAGGAGAGGGTGCTCGAGGGGACGCCGGCGCCGACGATGCACCAGGTGAACGACTTCGACGGCGATGGTCTGTTCGACGGCGATGAGCTTCATCCGTCCTGGTTCGACGCGGATCTGAACGGCGTCACGTGGCCGCCGACGAGCCCGATGCGTGCGCACTCGGAGCAGGACTACGGCTACCCCGCTCCGTTCCACGACGGCCTCAACGACGGCGAAGAAGTGGTTCTGGGTGCCGACGGGTTCATCACGAACCCGCACTACCCGGACACGGACGGTGACGGGATCTGGGACGACGACGACAACACCTTCTTCGGGTTCGTCGGCTACGATCCCACCAACTTCGACGTCGACGGCGACGGCCTCTACGACGGTTACGAAGACGCCGACCACGACGGCGTTGTCGACGCCACCGAGACGGATCCGCTCGATGGTGACACCGAGGACGACGGGATCTACGACGGTGATGAGGAGACCTTCGGAACCGATCCGCTCGACTGGGACACCGACGGCGACACCATCATGGACGGCTGGGAGGTCGGCTACACGCCGGCCACCGTTGGTGCCTTCACGGCGCTCGGTCCGTTCGGAGCCGGCGACGCCGACCCGACCACCAAGACCGATCCGAGGCTCGTCGACAGTGACTTCGACGGCATCAGCGACAACATCGAAGACGTGAACAGAAACGGCATGCTCGACCCGGGCGAGACGGACGCCCAGGATCGCGATACCGACGACGACGCCCTGCCCGACTACTACGAGGTCACCGGTAACGACCCGACGATTCCACCCGCCAGCATCTACGCGGCCGGGTGGTGCAACAACGCGATCGATCCGACCGACCCGACGCTCACTGACACCGACGGCGACGGTCTCGAGGACGACGTGGAGCTCGCGCAGTCGACCGACCCGGGCGATCCCGACAGCGACCTCGACGGCCTGCTCGATGGTCATGAGTACTATGTCTGGCTGACCGATCCATCGAACCCGGACACCGACAACGACGGGTGCTGGGAGACCGAACTCCTCGTCAGTCCGATCGAGGCGGTCGACCTCGACAGCGACGTTGACGGGATCGCCAACGCGATGGACGTCGACAGCGACAACGACTGGGTGTGGGACGGCGACGGCAGCGAGGACTGCGCCGGCGTGAACGACACCGACGGCGACGGTGTTCCGAACATCCTCGACAGCGACTCGGACAACGACCTGTTGTCCGATCGTCAGGAGATGGGACTCGACACCTGGCACCACCCGTCCGACAACGACCAGGACCACGACAACGACGGTCGTTACGACGGCGAGGAGTACTTCCAGGAGATCCACCAGCCGCACCAGGGCGAGTGGGTTCTCGGCTGGCGGCCGTCCGATCCGAACCTCTTCGACACCGACCTCGACGGCATGCACGACGGCTTCGAGGTTGGCGCGATGGGTCCGATTCCTCCGGCCCCGCCGTGGGGTCCGGGAACCGATCCGGATCCGGCGTGGTGGGACTTCGACGGCCTTCCGAACTCCGAGCCTTACCTCTACGACTCGGACTTCGACGGCCTGTCGGATCTGGATGAGGACCTGAACGGCGACGGCAGCAACGCCGACGTCGGCGCCACCGAGACGGATCCGATCGACGACGACACGGACAGCGAGGGTCTCCTCGACGGCTACGAGGTCCTGACCGTGATGACGGATCCGCTTCTGTGCGACACTGACATCGACGACCTTGCGGATGGCCTCGAGATCGGGCTCCTCTCGGCGATGGGGAACAACACATCTCCGGTGAACCCGTGCCTGAGCCAGCGCTACGACACTGTGGAGGACGGCGCGTACACGACCGATCCCCTCAACTGGGACACCGACAACGACGGACTGCTCGACGGTGGACCGGGTGAGGAGGACGTGGACCGCGACGGCTTCCGGGACGGTAACGACCCGCACGACACCAGTTCCGATTGGTTTGCCGGCGGCGAGAGCGATCCGAACGAATGGGACACGGATCGTGGTGGTGTCAACGACATGCTCGACGTCGACCCGGTTCTCTACACGCTGGGCGACTGGGACATTGACATCCACCCGAACGCGGTCGGGGTGACGGACGACACGCTCGACATCGGTGTGTTCGGCGTGGGGATCCTGCCGGGCTCGAACGACACCGAGGCCTTCCAGGTCTGGCACACTGATCTCATCAACAACCCGGATCCGGGTGACGGGCCGTCGTTCCCTGGAACGGTGATCGACACCTGCTACTTCAGGTCCACATCGCTTCACTGGGCAGGCCCGCTGTGGAGCTACCCGCCGGGTGACTACGACGTGCCCGACACGTCCACGACGCACTGGTTCCACTACACGGCGGTCAGTTTCAACCCGCCGCAGGTCGAGAACTTCGCGGTCGGCGCGTCCCAAGACGTCGACGTGACGGTCGATGTGCCCGAGGGCGCGATGCCGGGGTGGTACGTGGGGTACGTCCAGGTGGAGACGAGACGCGATGTCGAGCAGGAGCTTCCCGACGACTACGTCACCCTCCGGATCTGGGTCGCCCCGCACAAGGATCTCGACGTCTGCGACGACGACGGTGATCCGCTCGGCGTCGGGATCGCGTCGGATCCCCCGGCCTTTCCGGAGCCGCCCGGTACGGGGGAGATGCATCTGGTGGGTGCTCCGTTCTGTCCGATGCAGATCGCCGGGATGTTCCGGCTGGCGAACCCGAACACCCGGCCGGACGGCGACTGGCCCTATCCGGGACACGTGCCCGACGGGATCAACGACCTGAACGGGTTCCCGGCGCGCCCGCACGTGTCGCGCGTGTGGGACACCGACCCACCCGATCCGCAGGGAAACGTCAATCTCACCAACGAGGTTCTCGCGCAGTACGAGTGGTTCGCCGTGGGGCCGGTCGACCCAACTGGCGCGGTGAGCTTCGACGATCCGCTCCTGCCGGAGTTCGCAGTCGGCGAAGTCGACTCGTTCCTCGTCCGCGTCGACACCTCGGCGCTTCCGGGTGGTTTCTATCGGGGCGCCGTCAGGATCTTCGAGGACATACCGCATCCGCCGTTCGCGCCGAACGGGATCTGGGACCCCGATGAGGTGAACGACACACTCGAGCTGCAGTTCTGGCTCGGGCTCCCGGACCTCGACATCGACGACGATTTCGCGAACATGAGCGGGAACGTGTTCGAGGGCGTGGTGAATCCTGGCGATGCTCTCGCTGAGCTTGGGGAGTTCAGGCTCTGGTGCGCCGGCGATCTCATCTCGAACGTCGATGTGGTCGACGGGCCGGGGACCGAGAGCATCCTCGATTTCCAGTACTTCGACCCGACGACCGGCTACCTTCTGAAGATCCCGACCGATGGCGTCTCGACACCTGTCAGCATCTGGCTCGAGGGTCCGGGCGATCCCCTCGAGGTCTGGCTCGATGGGACCATGGGGGACACGCTCCTCCTGGGTGAGTGGACGCGGTTGAGGCTCCGCGTGCACGAGGTCCCGGGGACGCAGCTCGCGGGCCCCTACAGCACCGTCCATCCGCCGACGTGGATCCCGGGAGACGGCACGATGCCGGTCTGCGCACGGGGGCTCGCCACCGGCCTCGGCTGGCTTCCTGGCGAGGAGGGTCCGGGGGTCGTCTTTGGCTCGGGTCTCTTCCCCGCCGTCCAGGATCTCATGGACTACTTCCACCTCACGGTCTGGGTCACCCAGCTGGTCGAGGTGCTGTTCGGCGATGACGAGCTCGCGCTGTCGGGCGATCCCGGGGAGACGTCCTGCGGATTCGTCACCGTCTGCAACACGGGGAACACCCCGGTCGCCGACGCGCGCGTGGAGCCCGGGCCCCTCACCGGCGCGACCCATGGTGAGGTCATCCCGGCCTACGTCGTGAGCGTCGAGCCGGCCGCGCTCGACCTGGCTCCCGGCGAGTGCGACTCGGTCGAGATCTGTGTCGCCGTCCCGCCAGGCACTCGGGCAGACACATACGAGTCGACGCTGTCGCTCTACGCCGACGGCAACACGCTCTTCGACGAGATCCCGCTCATTCTCGATGTGAACTGCGTTCCCGAGATCGATGTCTCCGACAACGCCTACAACGTCATTGCGAACATCATGACGCTCGTCGTGGAGGGGCACGGTTCGTCATCAGTGGGCCTGTTCGAGGTGTGCAACATGGGGAACTGCGACGTGACCGGCCTCGGCGCGCAGATCTCGTACTACCCGTCCGGGCTCGACATCGTCGGTACACTCCCTGGCGGCATTCCCTGGAACGAATGTGTGGAGGGGATGATCGAGGTGACGCTGCCGGATCCCTCGGTCCTCCCCGGCACCTACGTGGGGACCGTTGATGTCGCGGCCGACGGCACGCCCGTCGATTCCTTCATCCTCGAGATCGTCGTCATCGGCGCGGCCACGAAGTATACGATCGACGGCCACATCGACCCCGGTGAGTGGTACGTATACACGCTCATGGTCGACGACCCCGACGACGACAGCACCTGGCATCCCCCCCCGGACTCCCTCATGAACGAGCTGTACGGTCTTCACATCGACTGGGACGAGGAGTTCCTGTACCTGGGTGTAAACGGCCAGGTCGAGGGGAACAGCTGGCTCCTCTATCTGGACACCGATCCGGGTGGGCCCGAGGGTGAGAACGACCTCACGAACATCGACGCTTGGGAGAGGGGGGCGGTCTTCACAGCCTCGGCCGTCCGAGTCGACTTCCAGTACGGCTGCTACCAGCACCAGGGTGAGTTCGATGTCGATGGGTTCTTCTCGATCGACAGTCCGACAACGACCACCGATCTCTCCGGCGACATCCTCTCGGCGTTCGACTCGATGCACGATCACGGGGTGGAGGGCGGAAGCGAACTGGCGATCCCGTGGGACGTGCTCTACGGACTCGGGCCCGGGGCCGTTCCTGCCTACGCGGAGATCTCTTTCGTCGCGTCGCTCTGCTGGGATCCGGAGCCGGACGGCGAGCTCGGAGGTGACTCGGTGCCGTCGAACGTCTCGGCGATACTTCCCGAGATCGATACGGTCTACACTCTCACGATCGACGGCGACGGCGACGGCATTCCCGACGAGGGTGGGACGGACGTGCCGTACGAGAACGAGGAGTTCGCCTCGGCCAGGAGCTTCCTCCTTCAGAACAACCCGAACCCCTTCAACCCGACGACCACGATCTCCTTCTTCGTGGGAGGCGACACCGCGGAGCCCGTGCGACTCGAGGTGTACGATCCCGCCGGGCGACGAGTCGCCATGCTCGTCGACGTGTGGATGGAACCCGGCGAACACACCGTCGTCTGGAACGGGCTCGATCGGAGGGGCAGACAGCTTGCGACGGGCGTCTACCTCGCGAGGCTGTCGGTCGGGGACGAGACGGACGTCATTAGAATGACGATGCTGAAGTAGGCGCTGCGACTCGGGAACGGAGCCGCTGGCGGCTTCTTCGAGAGGATGCGAAAGGGCGCGCCCCGTCCACGGTGGACGGGGCGTGTTCGCTGGCGAGGACCGGAGGTCGGGCGATTCGCGTTGACTGCCTACGTCGCGACACTTAGACTGCGGAGAGCAACGATGGCGGCGATGCCGCCGGCGGAGGTCAGCATGGCAGACGAGAGAGACGGCGCCTCGACCGGGATCGACGGCCAGTTCTTCCGCATCGTGGCGACGTTCGAGGCCGCCGCGATGCAGCAGCTCGGGAAGATCGCGAGCCCTCTGACGGGCGACGTGGAGATCGACCTCGGAGGTGTGCGGGACAGCATCGACATGCTCGACATGCTGCGCCGGAAGACCGAGGGGAACCTCAACGAGGACGAGAAGCGACTCATCGACCACGTTCTCTACCAGCTCCGCATGAACTTCCTCGATGTGTCGAAGGAAGAGCAGGCGAAGGCGGCGGCGCCGAGCGCCGAGCCGAGTGGCGAGCCGGGCGACGCGCAGGACGGTGAGCCCGCGGGCGGCGACGCCCCCGCCGACGATCCGGCCCACGAAGACGGAGACACCGACCGGTCATGACGAAGCCGAGTCCGAGGTCCAGGAACCGGACCGCTCCTTCCGCGATCGCGGCACTCGCCGTCGTGTCGCTCCTCGTGCCTGCTATCGCCTCTGCCGTGACGCTTTCGTGCGAGTGCTCGGCGTATGGGAGCGCGGGGCTCATCCTCGTGCGATCCGCCGCGCCTCAGACCCGCGGCGTTCTCGCTTTCTCGCTCGCGGCCCACTACTACGAATCGCGCGACCTGACGGCCTGCCTCGACGACGCGCGGCCCGGTTCGTACACGAGCCTCCACCTGGCCGGGAACTACGGCCTCACCGACTGGCTCGAGCTGTCCTTCGATCTGCGCACGCGGCGAGCCGCGTGGGACGAAGGCGTGGAGGGTTCGAACCCCGTCACCGGCCTCGACAACCCCATGCTCGGCGTCAAGGTTGGCGTGCCCCAGTGGACGCCCTCGTTCCTCCTGGCCTTCGAGGGGCGTTTCGGGTTCGCTGCGGGTGACGAGCTCTGGGTCGACAGCGCCTGCGAGGGGCGAACCTACCTCACGGGTGGGAAGAACCCCGACTCCGAGATCATGCTCCTCGCCACCGGCGACTTCACGGCCAGCTTCCCCATGCGGCTCCACGCGAACATCGGCTGGGCGTTCCACGGGCGGGACGACCACGGCCGCAGGTTCTATCCGGACTACTATCCGCCCGTGCCCGAGGGGGGGAGCGGCACCGACAACGACGCCCTGATCCTGCGCGGCGCGGTCGAGTTCCCCGGCGAGAACGTGAGCCTCTTCACGGAGTTCCGCGCAGACATCATCCAGAGCCGCGAGGTCGTGGCGCTCAAGGAGAACCCGCTCACCGTGACGCCCGGACTCCGCGTGCGGTTCGGCGACGGCTGGAGCGCCACGGCGGGCTTCGGCGTCGCGATCTCGGGCGACGATGCGTCGACCGACTTCGATCCCCACAATGCCTACCCGGACTGGGAGCTGACGGTCGCCGTCGCCTACGCGTGGCCGGTCTCGGCGGCCGACACGGACGGCGATGGCATCCCGGACTACGAGGACGCCTGCCCCCGCCGCCCGGAGGACTTCGACGGGTACCAGGACGAGGATGGGTGCCCCGATCTCGACAACGACGGCGACGGCATCCACGACGCGCTCGACGGTGCACCGCTCCAGGCTGAGGACTTCGACGGGTTCGAGGACAGCGACGGCGTTCCGGATCTCGACAACGACGGCGACGGGATCGTCGACGAACGAGACATGTGCCCCGACGAAAAGGAAGACCTCGACGGGTTCGAGGACGAGGACGGATGTCCGGACAGGTAGACGACCACGCGAAGGACCATCCCAGGAACCCCGCGCCGACGGTCGACATCATCATCGAATGCGAGGGTGGGATCGTTCTCATCGAGCGCGCAAACCCGCCGCACGGGTGGGCGCTGCCGGGAGGCTTCATCGACTACGGGGAGTCCGCCGAGGCCGCGGCGGTCCGCGAGGCGCGTGAGGAGACCGGGCTTGCGCTCGATGACCTCGAGCAGTTCCACGTCTACTCCGACCCGCGACGGGACTGTCGCATGCACACGATCACGACGGTCTTCACGGCGAAGGGAAGCGGCGTGCTGGAGGGTGCCGACGACGCCAGGAGCGCGCGCGTCTTCCGCGCGGACGAGCTTCCCGACGAGATGGCCTTCGATCACCGGGGGATCCTGCGGGACTATCTGAGCGACCGCTGGGCTCGCGGGCGATGACCGGTCGCCGCGGGCGCGGCTGACCGGCTCTCCGCCGGAGCGCGTCCCGACCGCGGATGACGCGGCGACGCATCCCGGCTTCGATCCGAACTCCTACCCTTCGCCTTCCGCCTTCTTCGCCTCGTCCCACACTCGGTCCATCGCCTCGAGTCCGACCTCACGAAGATCCTGCCCCTTGAACCGCTCCTCGATCAGAGCGAACCGCTTCCTGAACCGGAGGTTCGTCTTCCTGAGCGCCGCCTCGGGGTCGATCTCGAGAGAGCGGGCGATGTTGACGATCGCGAAGAGGAGATCTCCGAGTTCGGCCTCGCGCCTCTCCCGCGGACCGTCATCGATCTCGTCTCGAAGCTCGCGAACCTCTTCCTCGATCTTGTCGAGCACGTCGTGCGGGCTCTCCCAGTCGAACCCGACGGCGCCGGCCTTCTCCTGGAGCCGCCGGGCCGTCAGGAGCGCCGAGAACTCGCGCGGCAGCCCGTCGAGGATCGACTTCCTGTCCGCGTGGGACTTCTCGGTGAGCTTGATCGTCTCCCAGGTGCTTCTCACCTCGTCGGGAGTGCTCGCCACCTCGTCGCCGAAGACGTGCGGGTGTCGGCGGCGGAGCTTCGCGTCGATGCCTTCGATGACGTCGCCGACGCCGAATCGCTCCTCCTCCTCGGCGATCCTGGCGATGAACACGATAAGGAAGAGCAGATCCCCGAGCTCGTCACGAAGTCTCCCGTCATCCGCGACGTCGAGAGCCTCGAGGAGCTCGTGGAACTCCTCGACGAGGTGGGGCCGGATGGAGGCGACCGTCTGCGCGCGGTCCCAGGCGCAGCCCTCGGGGGAGCGAAGGTGGCGCGTGAGCGCGACCAGCTCGGCGAAGGCGTCTCTCGATCTGTCGGTTCCCAAGGGTCCTCCGGCGACACCCCGCATCGGGTGTCCGGTATGCTGGCTCGACTGTATGTATAGAGGAGCGCACGATCCGATGAAACCATACACGACTCCGCGGGCCGAATCAACCGCAAGTCGCCCGTTCCCGCCGGGAGTGCCCGATTCGTGGGGTTTCCGTAAGGTGGGGCGGGGTCCCGAGATCGCTAGACGTCGTGTTGGCACCCGTAACTCATTAGTGTACGCGGGATTAACCCGTATCGAACGGATTGTCGGTTCTCAAGGAGGCCCCAGTCACTGGCACGCCGCTTGCATTGACCCGCCGCTGACACGCGGTTCTTGGGAATCCTCCCGGAGGATGGCTCCTAGGGGCCCGCGTTCAGGGCCTTCTGCGGCGCAGCCGCAGAGGGCCCAATCGCTCATGCTCTTTGACATAGATGCTCGTGCGGGAGGCCCGGAAAGGGCCCGTGCGCGGGCGAAAAGGCTTGCGGGGAGCCAGGACGCCGTGCTAATACGGTGGACGCTTCACCAGCGGGAGAGGCTGGCGGTCCTGCCGAGGAGTCCGATGTGAGGTTCACCACGTGGGTCGAGGTCGATCTCGACGCGCTCACGCACAATATCGCGGAGGTTCGTTCCCGGATCGGGGAGGCCCTGGGGATCATGCTGGTCGTCAAGGCCGACGCGTACGGGCACGGCTCCGTTGAGGTGGCAAGGGTCGCCGTCGCCGGCGGCGTGGACATGCTGGGCGTGGCGACGCTGCACGAGGGGATCGAGCTCCGACAGGCGGGGATCGACGCGCCGGTGCTGATCCTGAGCCCGCCGATGGAGAACGAGACGGCGGGGGCAGTCGAGTACGACCTCTCCTGCACGGTGCCGAGCCTCGGGATAGCCCGCGCGCTTTCCAGGGCGGCTTCCGCAGAGGGCAAGATCGCTGCAGTTCACGTGGAGGTCGACACCGGGATGGGGCGGTGCGGAGTGCTCCTGGCGGACGCGGTCCCGTTTGTGGCGGCCGTCGCGAAACTGCCGGCCCTCCACCTCGAGGGCGTCTTCACACACTTCCCGTCGTCCGACGAGGACACGGAGTTCACCGACGGCCAGGTGTTGCGGTTCCGGGAACTCCTCGAGCGGCTCGATCGCAAGGGCATCGACGTGCCGCTCCGGCATGCCGCCAACAGCGGCGCCGTGCTCGGGGTGCCGTCCTCCATCCAGTCGCCGCTCAACATGGTCCGTCCCGGGATCGTGGTCTACGGCATGCGGCCGTCCCGAGAGGGCCGCGACGACATGGATCTCCGGCCGGTCATGAGCTTCAAGTCGAGGATCGCGCAGCTGCGCGATCTGCCGGTCGAGCACCCCGTGAGCTACGGAAGGACCTACACCACCCCGAGGCCGATGCGGGTCGGCGTGATCCCCGTGGGGTACGGCCACGGGTACAGCTGGCGGCTCTCGAACGCCGGGGAGGTTCTTCTGAGGGGCCGGCGAGCCCCGATCGTGGGCAGGGTCACGATGGACGTCACGATGGTGGACGTCGACGCCATTCCGGACGCCGAGGTGGGAGACGAAGTGATCCTCTTCGGCGCCCAGGGCGACGAGGCGATCACCGTCGACGAGGTCGCGGATCGAGTGGGAACGATCAACTACGAGGTGATCTGCGGCATCGGGAAGAGGGTCGCGCGCGTCTACGTGAAGAGCGGCGAGACGATCGGCCTTCGAACCCTGACCGAACGGAGGGTCGTCGGGAGGCGTCGGTGGACCGACGAGCAGTGACCGCAGTTGCTGAAAGGTGCTCGTTTGGCTCCGTCGACACACGTTCCCGCGACCCGGAAACGGGCCGCGTTTGACGGTCACGGAAGCGTCGTAACTTGACAAAGGCTCTCAGCTTCGACCGATTGATAACGCCGGGGGTTCCGACAAAAAGAAGGTTGACAGATTTTGAGAGCGTGTGCTAGATTGCCCCAACGCCCGCTACGGGCGGGGAGATTTGACGAGACGGAAGCGACAAAAGAGTGGGGGTTCCTACGTTTGGAGGCCGCTTGTGGGGCGGCATATCCAGCGTCGATAGGAGGTGAATCAGGAGGAGGTTCTGCACAGGCAGGAGGAATGGTTCGCCACTTGGAAGGGGTGGCGAGAGCTCTTCGCCTACGGCGGGTTCTGCCGCAGGTGAAGCCCGCGCGCGCGAGCCAGGCGATTGCGCGCTCGGAGCGAACACGTATTCCTTAGGAGGTTGTCGGATGGCAAGAGATAACCGCGGCGACAGAGGTGCGATGCTTGTGCTCGCTTCTCTACTGGTCGTGTTCTCGCTGGCGGTCATCGGGGTCAGCCCTGCCGTTGCCTACTACATTGACACGGACGGCGACGGGCTGGCGGACTTCTACGAGATCAAGCACGCGCTCTTCGGGGGCGTTGCCGAAGAGGGTGCCGACTGGGATGGTGACGGCCTGAGCGACATCGTCGAGGACGTGAACGGCAACGGCATCGTGGACGTGGGCGAGACCGACCCGTACAACTACGATACCGATGGCGACGGCATCAGCGACGGCATCGAAGGCCTCGTGGACAGCCCCGAGGACGCGGACGACCTCATCAATGCGCTGGACTGGGACTCGGACGGCGACTTCATTCCCGACACCGTCGAGGAGCAGATCCAGGCTGGTGACACCGAGCGCGACGGTATCTGGGCGGGTGTCGGGTCGAACGAGACGAACTGGCTCGTCGCCGACACCGACGGTGAAGGCCTCATCGACGGCTGGGAGCACATGTGGGGGTCCGACCCTCACCTGGCGAACACCGACGGTGACGGCTGGACCGACGCCCAGGAGGTCTTCGACTTCGGGACCGATCCGACGGACGACGACACCGACAACGACGGTCGTCTCGATGGTATCGGTAACGAGGACGGGGCGGACGACGACAACGACGGCATGATCAATGCCGTCGACTACGACAGTGACAACGACGGTCTCGACGACACTGACGAGGACGCCGACCAGAACGGCATCGTCGACACGGGCGAGACCAATCCGAGGCTGTACGACACCGACGCCGACGGGTTCAGTGATGGCTACGAGATCTACGAAAGCCACGACCCGACCGGAGCCGAGACCGACCCGCTCGACGGCGGGATCGACACGGACGGCGACGGGTGGGTCGACGGTCTCGAGATCGTCATCTGGAAGACCAACCCGCTCCTGCCGGACGGCCCCGACACCGACCAGGACGGGCTCGGCGACGAAGTCGAGAACCCCCTGGCGACGCCGGGTGTCGACAGCGACGGTGACGGCCTGATCGACGCTCTCGATCTCGACAGCGACAACGACGGCATCGACGATGCCGAGGAGATCGTGGCTGGGGTCGACGGCTACATCACCGATCCGACGGATGTCGATACGGACGGCGACGGCCTGCCGGACAACGCCGAGGTCATGATCTTCGGCACGGATCCGACGAGCGCGTCCTCGCCGAGCGACGGCGATCCGATCGATCCGGGCGACGAGATCTACAACTACCAGACGAACTTCGACATGGCCGACACGGACGAGGACGGGGTGGACGAGGGGTTGAGTGCCGGTACCGACCGTGCGAACACGAACACCGACGGGGGGTACGCCAGGCCGTTCGGCGACTCGAGCATCAACGCGCTCGACATCGACTCCGACGGCGACGGCCTTCTGGATGGTGTGGAGTTCGTCGGCGCTACCGACATGGCCGATAGCGACAGCGACGGCGACGGGCTCCTCGATGGTGAGGAGGTCCACATCTGGGGGACGAACCCCGTTGACTCCGACAGCGACGACGACGGACTCAGCGACGGCGCCGAGGTCAACACGCACGGCACCGATCCTCTCGACAACGACACCGACGGTGACACCGTCGAGGACGGCACCGAGGTGAACTCGTGGCTCTCCAACCCGCTCGATCCTGACACGGACGGTGACGGGATCCTCGATGGCGAGACCATCGCGGGTACGTACATCGACGCGTCGGGCGCGACGGTCAACTGGACGTTCACCGAGGACGACAGCAACGTGGAGCCCGGCGAGGCGATCCCGAACGTGCTCGACACGGACTCCGACTGGAGCGAGAACGAGACCCCGGCGAACGTCGCGTACTTCCACGACAGGACGGAGGTCGCCTACGAGGACTACGTCGTGGCGGTGCTGCACGCACGCGGCGACAGGTTCCACGTCGGCCCGCTCAATCCCGGCAACATCGACACCGACGGCGACGGGCTGTCGGACGTCGACGAGGTGGCCTGTGAGTCCGATCCTCTGGACGCCAGGATCACCGTGTCGTACAGCTGGACGCCCATCCACAGCGACACGGACGGTCTCTGGGACCTCGAGGAGAGGGTGATCGACGGGTCGCCGACGCCGACGATGCATACGGTGAACGACGTCGACGGCGACGGTCTGTTCGACGGCGATGAGCTTCATCCGTCCTGGTTCGACCTCGACCTGAACGGCGTCACCTGGCCGCCCACCAACCCGAAGCTCGCGCACTCGGAGCAGGACTACGGCTACCCCGCTCCGTTCCACGACGGCCTCAACGACGGCGAGGAAGTGCTCCCGGGGGCCGACGGGTTCGTCACGAACCCGCACTACCCGGACACGGACGGTGACGGGATCTGGGACGACGACGACAACACCTTCTTCGGGTTCGTCGGCTACGATCCCACCGACTTCGACGTCGACAACGACGGTCTCTACGATGGTTACGAGGACGCCGATCACGACGGCGTCGTCGACGTCACCGAGACCGATCCGCTCGATGGCGACACCGAGGACGACGGTATCTACGACGGTGACGAGGAGATCTTCGGAACCGATCCCCTCGATTGGGACACCGACGGTGACACCATCATGGACGGCTGGGAGGTCGGGTACACCGCCATCAACATCGGAATCGACACGGCGGCCGGCCCGTTCGGCGCTGGCGACGCCGACCCGACGACCAAGACCGACCCGAGGATCGTCGACAGTGACTTCGACGGGTTCGACGACGACGTCGAGGACCTGAACGGGAACGGCATGCTCGATCCTGGCGAGACGGATGCCCAGGACCGCGATACGGACGGCGATCACCTGCCCGACTTCTACGAGGTCGTCGGCAACGATCCCGCCGTGCCGCCCGCCGACTACTACGCCGTGGGCTGGGTCGACAACACGCTCTACCCGACCGACCCGACGCTCGACGACACCGACGGTGACGCCCTCGAGGACGATCTCGAGTTCGAGCAGCAGACCATCCCGATCGGCGTGGTCGACACCGACACCGACGGGCTCTGGGACGGCACCGAGTACTACGGTCTCTTGGGCGGCGTGACCGACCCGAGCAATCCCGACACCGACAACGACGGGTGCTGGGAGACCGAGTTCGCCGTGAGCCCGATCGAGGCAGTCGACGTCGACACCGATGCGGACGGCATCTTCAACGCGCTCGATGTCGACAGCGACAACGACTGGATCTGGGACGGCGCCGCGACCGAGGACTGCGCCGGCGTGAACGACAGCGACGCCGACGGCATCCCGGACATCCTGGACAACGACTCGGACAACGACTTCCTGTCCGACCGCCAGGAGGAGGGTCTCAACACCTGGCACACCTGGCTCAACAACGACGATCAGGACGTCGACAACGACGGTCGAATGGACGGTGTCGAGTACTTCCAGGAGACCCACCAGCCGCACCAGGGCGAGTGGGCTCTCGGCTGGCGGCCGTCCGATCCAAACCTGACCGACACCGACCGCGACGGCCTGAACGACGGCTTCGAGGTGGGCGTGATGGGTCCGATTCCTCCGGGCCCGTGGGGTCCGGGAACCGATCCGCCGAATCCGATCGGGGGGTGGGACTTCGAGGGTCTCGCGAACTCCGAGCCCTACCTCTACGACTCGGACTTCGACGGCCTGTCGGACCTGGATGAGGACCTGAACGGCGACGGCAACAACGCCGATCCGGGCGCTACCGAGCCGGACCCGATGGACGACGACACGGACAACGAGGGTCTGATCGACGGCTACGAGACCATCACGATCGCGACCGACGTGCTCCTCTGCGACACCGACGTCGACGACCTCGCGGACGGTCTGGAGACCGGACTCCTCTCGGCGATGGGCAGCGACACGTCGCCGGCGAACCCGTGCCTGAGCCAGCGCTACGACGTCCAGGAGGACGGCGCGTACACGACCGATCCTCTCAACTGGGACACCGACAACGACGGACTGCTCGACGGTGGACCGGGTGAGGAGGACGAGGACCGCGACGGCTTCCGGGACGGAGACGATCCGCACGACACCGTTACCGACTGGCCCGCTGGCGAGACCGATCCGAACGAGTGGGACACGGATCGTGGCGGTGTCAACGACATGCTCGACGTCGACCCGGTTCTCTACACGCTGGGCGACTGGGACATCGACATCCACCCGAACGCGGTCGGCGTGATGTTTGACACGCTCGACATCGACGCGGCAGGTGCCGGTATCCCGCCGGGCTCGAACGACACCGAGGCCTTCCAGGTGTGGCACACCAATCTGGCGAACAACCCGGATCCGGGTGACGGGCCGTCGATGGCGGCAGCGCCGATCGACACCGTCTACTTCCGGTCCACTTCGCTTCATTGGGCCGGGCCGCTCTGGAGCTGGCCGCCGGCGAACTACAGCGTGCCGGACACGGGCAAGCTCGACTGGTTCCACTACACGGCGGTCACTTTCACGCCGCCGCAGGTCGAGGACTTCGTGATCGGTACGTCCGCGGACATCGACGTGACGGTCGACGTGCCCGAGGGCGCGATGCCGGGTTGGTACTTCGGCTACCTGCAGGCTGAGACGAGGCGTCCGGGAACGAACCCCGGGTTCCTCGATCCGATGCCGCAGGAGCTCCCGGACGACTACACCATGCTCAGGCTCTACGTCGCCCCGCAGAAGGACATCGACATCTGCGACGACGACGATGACCCGATCGGCGTGGGATTCGCGTCGGATCCGCTGGAGTTCCCGAACCCGCCGATGGACGGCGAGATGCACTTGATGGGCGCCCCGATGTACCCGGGCGAGATCGAGGGCATGTTCCGTTACGCCAACCCGAACACGAACCCGGACGGCGTGTGGCCGTGGCCCGGCGGTACGCCCGACGGGATCAACGACTACAACGGCCTTCCGGCCTACCCGTGGGTCAACCGGACGTGGGACACCGACCTGCCCGATCCTCAGGGGAACGTCAACCTGACCTTCGAGATCGAGGCGCAGTACGAGTGGCTCGCGATCGGCCCGGTCAACCCGACGACCTCGATCAGCTTCCCGAGTCCGCTCATGCCGGATCTCGAGCTGGCACAGGTCGAGTCGTCACTCGTGTTCATCGACACGACGCTCCTGCCGCGCGGTCTGTACGTCGGCACGGTGCGCGTGTTCGAAGACGTGCACGGGATTCTGATCGGTGACCCGCCGGACGGCGTCTGGCAGGCTGACGAGACGAACGATACGTTCGAGCTCCAGTTCAAGCTGGTGCTGCCGGATCTCGACATCGATGACGACTACGCGAGCATGTCTGGAAACGAGCTCGTCCTCTTCGTCGATCCGACCGACAACGAGGCGATCATCGAGGAGATCGAGTACTGGTGCGCGAGCGCTGTGTTCCCGCCGTCGAACGTCGACGCGGTCGACGGTCCCGGGGACGAGAGCTTCCTCGACCTCCAGTACTACGATCCGACCAGCGAGACGCTGACGCACATCCCGCAGGAACCGACTCTGCCGATAGAGCGTCTGACGATCGAGCTCTGGAGCGATCCGACGCCGACGTGGACCCTGGACGTTACGATCCACGGACTCATGGGCAACGATCTGCCCCAGGGTGAGGCGAGGCGCCTCAGGCTCACTGTGCCTGACCTGCCGTCCTCATGGCCCGCCGGGGAGTACAAGACGTACCACCCGGTGAGTTGGATTCCCGGAAACGGGACGATCCCGATTTGCGCGAGGGGCGTCGCGACGGGCGTGGGGGACGTCACGATCTTCCAGTTCGACGGCTCCCCGAATGACGGCTCGGAAGAGGGTATGGGTCAGGGCATCGTCTACGACGAGTCGATCTCTGATGTCGCGGAGCTCATGGACTACTTCCACCTGACCGTGCACGTCCTCCCGGCGATCAACGTCGAGTGGGACGACGTCGCCTGGAGCGTCGCTGGCGATCCGGGCGGAGTCTACTGTGACGACGCGACGGTCAACAACATCGGCAACGTCGAGGTGACCGATGTCCACTTCGAGGCTTCGGCTCTCATCGAGCCCACGACGGGCGAGTTCATCGCGTCGATGTTCGTAGGCTTCGATCCGTCGAGTCTGACGATCCCGTACGGCGGTTCAGAGGATGTCGCTATCTGCGTCGCCGTGGCGGCCGACAAGCGGGCGGGCGTCTACGAGGGCACTGCTTCCCTCCTGGCGGATGGGGAGACGCTCTTCGGCGATCTGCCCATGTCGGTCACGGTGAATCACATTCCGGGCATCGACGTGCTCGACAACGGCTACAACGTCGTCGGCAACGTGATGACTCTCGAGCCTGAGTGGGCGGGGGCAGCGGCCTCCGGTCAGTTCGAGGCCGTGAACCTCGGAAATGGCGACCTGGAGAACGTCCAGGCGGGCATCACGGGGCTTCCGGTCGGGGTGACGGGGAACGTGGTCATCCTCGATCCGGTGATCCCTTGGGGTGAGTCGAGGGTCTACGCGGTCAACGTGAGCTGGATCGACGGGACGGTTGCCGCCGAAACCTATCCCTGCGTC
The DNA here is from genome assembly GCA_025774245.1 of bacterium. Lineage (GTDB taxonomy): Bacteria > Joyebacterota > Joyebacteria > Joyebacterales > Joyebacteraceae > JALGVN01. The sequence continues at coordinate 9,513 of JALGWI010000002.1, read as the reverse complement.
GTCACGATCAGTGCCGACGGCAGGACGGTGGAGGACAGCTTCCAGCTCGACGTGGTCATCGGCGAGCTCCTGGCGTGCGAGTTCGATGAGGACTCGGCTGAGGGCTTGGGCCTCGCGGGTGAGACGATCGACGTTGACGTGACCGTCGACAACGCGGGGAACGCTCCCATCAGCGAGGGCATCGTCTTCACCATCGAGAACCTGGTGGGCGAGACCGGCTCCTTCATCCCGAGCGACGCAGTGACGTTCGATCCTGTCACGGCGCCGATCCCGTATGAGGGCAGCACGGACTTCACCCTGCACGTCGCAGCGCCCGACTACCTCCTTGGTCAGGACTACGAGGGCGTGCTGAGCGTCTACCTGGACGGCACGTGGATGGACGACATCGACATCCTGGTGACGCTCGAGGTGGAGGACGGCGAGGTCACGGTCTACCCGAACCCGTACAAGGCGAGCGAGCATGACGGAGGCATCACGATCAAGGTCGGTGGTGTCGACAATGCGAAGATCACCGTCTTCGACATGTACGGTGGGAAGGTCACGGAGCTGACCAGCGGTAGCGGCCGCGACACGGACGTCGTCTGGAATCTCAAGAACGACAAGGACAAGACTGTGGCGAGCGGAATGTACATCGTCACGATCGATATCGGCGACGAGGTTGTTACGCGGAAGATCATGGTCATCAGGTAAGACACCCAACTTGCCCGGGGCGGGGGCTCCGACGCCCCCGCCCCCGGGAAGCAAGGAGGTTGTAGCATGATGAGAAAGATCGGTCTTCCCGCTCTCGCACTGGTCGCCGCGATGCTCGTGACGGGCGTTGCCACGGCTGATGACGGGAATGCGGGGAGCACGTATCTGGACGTGTTCGCGATCGGGGTGGGAGCGCGTCCGGCCGGCATGGCCGGATACCACGCGGCTCCCGGCGATCTGTGGAGCCTGACGTACAACCCGTCGGGCCTCGCGAACATCGATCGCGTCCAGGTTGGCGTGAGTGCGGTCGACTGGCTCATGGACTCGAGCTACACCTATCTCGGCGTGGGCTTCCCGAGCGGTGAAGGTGCGCTTGCGCTCGGGCTCGCCTACTTCGATCTCGGAAGCGTTTCCGTGTTCGAAGGAGACGGCGACGGCTTCGGCGAGACCGCCAGCGCCTACAACTTCGGGTTCATCGGCGGCTACGGCTTCGAGGTCCCGAGTGTCTGCGGTCTCAAGGCGGGCGTCACGGGCCAGGTCGTCCAGGGTAGTCTCGACGACGTGACGGGCACGGCGCTCGGTGTGAACCTGGGTGTCCAGTACGGTCTCATGAACGAGCAGGTCCAGCTCGGCGGGGTCGTGAAGAACCTCGGAACGAAGTACAAGTTCGCGGGGACCGAGGTCGAGCAGACGCTCACCTTCGGCTTCGGCGGCTCGTACGCGACGCTGGACGAGCAGATTTCGTACGTGGACCTCCTCTTCACGGTGGACGCGATGTATCCTCAGAATCGGTCGCTCTACTGGGCGCTCGGTGGTGAGGTCTGGATCTACAAGATGCTGGCGCTCCGTGCCGGGTACAAGACCGGTACAGAGTTCGGGAACTTCGGTTTCGGCGCCGGCTTCCGGTACAGCGACTTCCAGCTCGACTACACCTACGGCGACTACAAAGAGCTGCAGTCGACGCACCGGATCTCGCTCTCCATGGCCTTCGGCGGCTAGCTCCGGCGAGGGTGACAACTTGACGGACGGGGGCGCCCCTTCGGGTGGCGCCCCTGTTTGCGTGTGCGCCCGGCGACCCTTTCGCGCTTGAAGGCCTGCGAGCGCGTGTGCTAGTATGCTCCTGCTTCGAAGCGGGCGTCCGTCGGGGACGCCTGCTCCGCCTGAATCGATGCCGAGCCCGACGTCGACCGAGCCCCGCGGGCGGAGGAGACTTCGAGATCATGACCGACGACGAACTCGTACGCGAGGCACGGCAGGCGCTCGAGAACGCCTACGCACCCTACTCCGGCTTCCCGGTCGGCGTGGCGCTGCTGTCCCGGGACGGGAGGATCTTCACCGGCGTGAACGTCGAGAACGCCTCGATCGGGCTCTCGGTCTGTGCCGAGCGGAACGCCATTGCGAAGGCGGTCTCGGAGGGCGTCAGGGACTTCGAGAGGATGGCGGTCGTGACAAACGCCCCGGAGCCCACGCCGCCGTGCGGCGTCTGCCGGCAGGTGATCTGGGAGTTCACCCATGATCTGCCGATCCTGATCGAGTCTGCGGGCGGGGAGAGGCTCACGACGACGATCGCGGAACTCTTCCCGTACCCGTTCACCTCCTACAAGCTCTAGACCTCCGCGCGGCCAGCGAAGGAGGAGGACCCTCGTGGGAATCGATCCGAAGCGCGTCGAAGCGATCGTTCGTGAGGTCGTGGCCGACCGCGAGCGGGCGACCGGCGAATCCGGCCCCCGACCCGCCGCCGACGCGGGCGGCGCACCGATCGCGATCGGCTCGGATCACGGCGGATACGAGCTCAAGGAGTCGCTCAAGCGCTACCTCACGGAGGAGCTCGAGCATCGCGTGATCGACGTCGGCACGTCGAGCGCCGCCTCGTGCGACTACCCGGACTTCGCCGTCAAGGTCGCTCAGGCCGTCGCGAGCGGCGAGTGCTCGCGCGGCATCATGATCGACGGTGCGGGCATCGGGTCATCCATGGCCGCGAACAAGGTCCCGGGTGTGCTCGCCGCCTGCTGCCACGACGTCGCGACCGTCATCAACAGCAGGGAGCACAATTCCGCGAACGTGCTGACACTCGGCTCGGGTGTGGTGGGGAGGGGGCTCGCGAGGCAGATGGTCCGCGTCTGGCTCTCGACCGACTTCGGTGGCGGTCGGCACGAACGGAGGGTCGATAAGATCCGCGCCCTGGAGGAAGGATGGACCGGGAAGAGCTGATCGCGCGTGTCACGCGCGAGGTGATCGGGCGGCTCGAGACGGGAACTCAGCTCGCGGAGGCGGGCGAGTGCGATCCCTGTGTGGACTGCGGGCTCTGCGTCGAGAAGAGGACCGAGGACGTCGATTCGATCCTCGCCTCCGGCGCCGAGAGGATCAGTGCGGCGACCGGCGTCGGCGCCGTGAGCCCCCGTCTCGCCTCGGCGATCGATCACACGCTTCTGAAGCCCCAGGCGACCCGCGAGGAGATCACCAAGCTCTGTGAGGAGGCGAAGGCCCACGGGTTCGCCTCCGTCTGCGTCAATCCCACGTACGTCTCGCTCTGCGCTCAGCTCCTCAGACTCTCGAGCGTCAAGGTCTGCACCGTGGCGGGGTTCCCGCTCGGGGCGTCGCTCCCTTCCGTCAAGGCGTTCGAGGCCGAGAGGGCCATCGCGGACGGCGCCCAGGAGATCGACATGGTCGCGAACGTCGGGGCCCTCAAGTCGGGCGACTACGACCTCGTGGAGCGCGACGTCCGGGCGGTGGTCGACGCGTGCCGGAACATCGTCGTCTCGAAGGTGATCATCGAGGCCGCGCTCCTCACCGACGACGAGAAGGTGAGGATCTGCCAGATCGTCAAGGCCGCCGGCGCCGACTTCGTCAAGACGTCGACCGGGTTCGGGCCCGGCGGGGCCACCGTGCACGATGTCCGGCTCATGCGCGCGACGGTCGGCGAGGAGATGGGCGTCAAGGCCGCCGGCGGCATCAGGGACACCGAGACGGCCAGGGAGATGATCGAGGCCGGCGCCACGAGGATCGGAGCGAGCGCGAGCGTCAAGATCGTGGGTGGCTAGCGACGGTCCTGTCGCGCGACGTGGAGTCCAGGAGCCGGCGGAGATCGCCGGTTCTCGTCTACGGGGGAGGGGAAGTGACCGCGTACGAGATCATCGCGAAGAAGCGGGACGGGGGAGAGCTCGATTCCGCCGAGATCGCGTTCATGGTCAACGGGTTCCTCGCGGGAGACGTCGCGGACTACCAGATGTCGGCGTTTCTCATGGCGGTCCTGTTCTCGGGAATGAGCGAGGCCGAGACGGAGATCCTCACGCGCCTCATGCTCGAGAGCGGTGCCACGCTCGACCTGTCGGCGGTCGAGGGCGTCAAGGTCGACAAGCACTCGACGGGCGGCGTGGGCGACAAGCTCTCGCTCATCGTGGCTCCGGTCGCCGCCGCCGCCGGCGTCCGCGTTCCCATGATCTCGGGACGCGGGCTCGGCCACACGGGCGGGACGCTCGACAAACTCGAGTCGATCCCGGGGATGCGGACCGACTGGGGGCCCGAGGACGTCGTGAGGATCGTCTCCGACGTCGGCATGGCGATCGTCGGGCAGTCCCCCGAGGTCGCGCCCGCCGACCGCAAGATGTACGCGCTCCGAGACGTCACGGCGACGATCGAGTGCGTGCCGCTCATCGTGGGGAGCATCCTCTCGAAGAAGCTGGCCGCGGGCCTGGACGCCCTCGTGCTCGACGTCAAGGTCGGGCGCGGCGCCTTCATGAAGGATCACGAGAGCGCGCGGGCGCTCGCGCAGCGCCTCATCGCGACGGCGAAGAGCCTCGGCCTGCCGGCCGTCGCGCTCCTCACGGACATGGAGAGCCCGCTCGGGCTCACCGTGGGGAACGCGCTCGAGGTGGCCGAGTCGGTCGAGGTGCTCAAGGGGAGCGGTCCCCCGGACGTCCGGGAGACGAGCCTCGCCCTGGCGGCGAGGATGATCCAGCTTGCCGGCGAATCCGCAGACACCGAGGCCGCGCTGGCGGTCGCCGAGCGCGTGCTCGACGACGGCAGCGCCCTTGAGGTCTTCGGGAGGTTCGTTGCGGCTCAGGGAGGTGATCCCCGCGTCGTGAGCGACCCCGGGGTCCTGCCGGCGGCCACGCTGCGGGAGACGGTCGCGGCCGCCTCATCGGGCTACGTGACTGCGATCGACGCGCTCGAGATCGGCCTCACGTCGCTCGCGCTCGGAGCGGGGCGGACCACCGTGGAGGATCCGGTCGACCCGGCCGTGGGGATCGAGATCGCTTCGCCGGTCGGGAGCGAGGTGTCGAGAGGGGAGCCGCTCGCGATCGTCCACGCGAACGAGGGCGGAGACGTCGACGCGGCCGTCGTGAGGACGAGAGCGGCGTTTGAGATTGGGGGAGAGAGGCCGGCGGCGCGTTCGAGGGTGCTCGAGGCTCTCGACTAGTCGGGTGCCGGCAATCCTGGAGACGCCCGCACGGAGCCCCTCAGGCGGGTGCCGCGGCGGCCAGGGCGCCTCGCGTCAGATCCCGCCGGTCCTGCTGCGGCGCGCGCCGGGCGTGTGCTTCCTGCAGTGCCACACCGGTCCGGTCCCCTCGATGAAGACCTCCTCGAGGATCTCGAGACAGTGGTCGGTCGCGAGCTCCCCGGTCTCGGCGCAGATCCTCCTCACCGCGACGCCGGCGGGCATGCGGAACGATTCCTTCGGTTCCTCGGCGTGCGCGGCCTTCATGAAGTCGGTCCACACGGGGAGCGCCACCCGCGCGCCCGTCATCTTCTCGCCCAGCGACTGGCGGTCGTCGAAGCCGCCCCACACGCCGCAGATAATCTTCGGCGTGAACCCCACGAACCACGCGTCTGTGCACTCGTTGGTCGTTCCCGTCTTGCCCGCCGCCGGATGCTGGAAGCCCCAGGCGCGTGCCGCCCACCCAGTGCCGCTGTCGATCGCGCTCTCCATCATGCTCGTGACCACGAACGCGGTCTGGGGCGAGATCACCTCGCGGCTCGTCCCTGTGTACCTCTCGAGGACGCGGCCCGTCCTGTCCTCGATCCGGTCGACGGCGTAGGGCGAGAGCTGAATCCCCTGGTTGGCCAGCACACCGTAGGCCTTCACCATGTCGATCAGCTTGACCTCGCCGCTCCCGAGCGGCAGCGAGTAGACGGGGGAGAGGTGCGTCGAGATGCCCATCTCACGCGCGTAGCGCGCGACGGTCGCCGGGCCGATTATGATCCCGAGCTTCACGGCCGGGATGTTGATCGACTTCTTGAGGGCGTACCGCAGCCGGACCTCGCCCTTGAACTCTCGCGAGTAGTTCTCGGGGATCCAGTCGGTCGGCTCCTCGATCGGGGGGTCGGTGCCCTCGAGGATCTTCGGAGGGCCGGCACCCGGAATGACAATCGGCGCGTCCATGATCGTGTCGGCCGGCGAGAACCCGTTGTCGATGGCCGCCGTGTAGACGAACGGCTTGAAGCCCGACCCGGGCTGGCGGGGGGCCTGCGTGGCGCGGTTGAACGAGCTGTCCTTGAAGTCCCTGCCGCCGATCATTGCCAGGATCCCCCCGGTCGAGACGTCGACCGCGAGGAGCGCGCCCTGGACGTAGGGGATGTACCTGACCGTGTCGGCGTCGAAGGGATCGCCGCGCTTCACGGGGAAGCGGTACTCCTTCTCGAGGAGCGCGAACCTCTCTTCGAGCACCCGTTCCGCGACCGCCTGGAGGTTGCTGTCGAGCGTCGTGTAGATCCTGAGTCCGCCGGAGTAGAGCGCCTCCGCCCCGTACCGGGCGATGACATCGCGGCGAACGTGCTCGATGAAGTAGGCGCCGAGCCGAATCTCCTCCTCGCGGTGCCTCACGGCGAGCGCGATCGAGTCGGCCGCGGCGGCCTCCTCGGGCGTGACCGAGCCGTGGTCGACCATCATCGCGAGGACGAGGTTGCGCCGCTGGAGCGCCCTCTCCGGGTGTCGCCGCGGCGAGTAGCCGGCGGGGTTCTTGGGAAGCCCCGCCAGGAGCGCGGCCTCGGTGAGCTCGAGCTCGCTGGCCGGCTTCCCGAAGAGGTCCTGGGCGGCCGCCTCGACGCCGTACGCGCCGTCGCCGAAGTAGATCTGGTTCAGATAGAGCTCGAGGATCCTGTCCTTGGAGTAGACCTGCTCGATCCTGAGGGCGAGGAGCGCCTCCTTGAGCTTCCTGGCGAGCGTGATCTCGGAGGTGAGGAAGAGGCTCCTGGCGAGTTGCTGTGTGATCGTGCTCGCCCCCTGGATGACTCGCCCGGCGCGCACGTTCTTCAGGGTGGCGCGGAGGATGGCCAGCGCGTCGACGCCCCAGTGCCCCCGGAACTCCCGGTCCTCGGTCGCGATGATCGCGTCGACGAGACGGGGGGACATCTGGTCGAGCCGGATGATGACCCGGTTTTCCTTGAAGAACTCGTGGAGGACGAGGCCGTCGCGGTCGTATACGGTCGTTCCGATGGTGGGCTCGATCGTCTCCAGGAGGGACGGCGAGGGGAGGTCGCGCTGGAGCCACAGGATGGCCCCCACGGTTCCGAGCGTGATGACCCCGAGGACGATCGCGAAGGTGATGACCCAGGATCTGACCATCTCTCTCCTTCTCCTTCTTCCTCCGAAGCTCGAGGCCTCGGAAACGCCCGCAAACGTAGCCCAGGCTCTCTCGGAAGTCAAGACGCAAGCCCCCCGGGGGAGGCTCCGGGAGCCCGTGGGCTGCAGTTTCCCCTTGCGCCGGCCTCCGGTGGTTGGTATGTAATATGCAGTGAAACGGCCTCTCCGGCAACGCGTCTGACGCCGGGGGGGCGTATTATCTTCGCACAGCATGAGGCTCCCGGAGGGAGATCGTGATTCCGATCAGCGAACAGATGGACCTCCTGAGGGCTGGTACCCTCGAGATCATCAAGGAGGCCGAGCTCGAGGAGAAGCTCGCACGCGCCGGCAAGGAGGGGAGACCCCTCGTCGTCAAGCAGGGCTTCGACCCGAGCGCGCCCGACCTCCACCTCGGCCACGCGATCGGCCTCCGCAAGCTTCGGCAGTTCCAGGACCTCGGACACAGGGTCGTCGTGATCATAGGGGACTACACCGGAATGGTGGGGGACCCGAGCGAGCGCTCCGACACGAGGCCGCGCCTGACGCACGAGCAGGTCCTGGCGAACGCGGCCACGTACAACGAGCAGCTTCGGAAGATCGTCGACCCGGACCCCGCGAAGCTCGAGGTCGTGATGAACGGTGCCTGGTTCAGCCGGATGTCGTTCGCCGACGTCATGGACCTGGCCGGGAAATACACGGTCGCACGCATCCTCGAGCGGGACGATTTCACGGCGCGGTTCAAGGGGGAGCTTCCCATCAGCATCCACGAGCTCTTCTACCCGCTCATGCAGGGCTACGACTCGGTCGAGATCCGGGCCGACGTTGAGCTCGGTGCGACGGAGCAGAAGTTCAACTGCCTGGTCGCGCGCGAGATCCAGAAGGCCTACGGGGTCGAGCCCGAAGTCGTGATGCTCCTTCCGGTGCTCGAGGGCACCGACGGCGTCAAGCGGATGAGCAAGAGCACGGGCAACTACATCGGGATCTCGGAGGCGCCGCGGGAGATCTACGGCAAGACGATGTCGGTCCCCGACGAGATCATCGCGCGCTACTTCGAGCTGGCGGCCTGCGTGAGCGACGAGGAGGCCGCGGAGGTTCGGAGGGAGCTTGCGGACCCCGCCGTCAACCCGCGCGACCTCAAGCGAAGGCTCGCCCGCGCGATCGTCGCCCTCTACTACAGCGAGGACGAAGCGCGGGGTGCGGAGGAGGAGTTTGACCGCATCTTCGCGAAGGGCGGCCTGCCCGACGAGATCCCCGAGCCCGAGGTCGTGCTCGCGGGGCAGGGCGATCTGTCGAGCGTCTGGATCGTGGCGGTCGTGAAGGGTGCGGGGCTCGCTGCGTCGAACGGGGAAGCCAGAAGGCTGATCCAGCAGGGCGGGCTTCGCGTCGACGGGGAGGTCGTCCGCGACGTCGACTACGCGCTCTCGCTCGAGGAGCCCCGGCTCATCCAGGCCGGGAAGCGGCGCTTCGTTCGGATCGTGCCGGCGAACGTCCGCCTCGAAGGCTGAACAGCTCCGCGGCGCCTTGAGGGGGGTCCACGGGGCCCGACGACGAAGCCTCGAGGGGCTCCACGGGCCCGCAGACGGCTCGGTGGGACCCGGCAGCGGCTCGGCGGGGGCCACGGAAGGCCCGCCGGAAGAGAACGAAAATAGTCGGCGCGGGATCCAAAAAACCGCTTGACAGGCCCCCGCCCCGCGACTATCATAATACGGTTACCAGAACGCGGTAGGGCTGGTGACGGCCTTTCCGGTACTGGGAACACATAGCTCTTTGACATTTGAATAGCGTGTTACGTCAGTAGCAGAACGGGGCCCCGCTCTGCTCCGCGCCTCGTGCGCGGGACGAGCAGGGGTACACGTTCAAATCCTTTGAAATGTTGTCGCCTCGCGGTGTGAGGTGGCATCAAGGATAGATTTACAGTGGAGAGTTTGATCCTGGCTCAGAATGAACGCTGGCGGCGTGGATTAGGCATGCAAGTCGAACGCGAACGGGAATCTTCGGAATCCTTATTAGAGTGGCGAACTGGTGAGTAACGCTTGGGGAACCTGCCCTTGAGTGGGGAACATGTCCGAAAGACGTAAATTCCGCATGACATCTCTCACTCGCATGTGTAGGAGATCAAAGGTGCCCTCTGATTCAAGGTGCCGCTCAAGGATGGCCCCGAGTCCTATTAGCTTGTTGGTGAGGTAACGGCTCACCAAGGCGATGATGGGTAGCTGGCCTGAGAGGGTGGTCAGCCACACTGGGACTGAGATACGGCCCAG
>JALGWI010000087.1 GCA_025774245.1 bacterium | reverse complement strand
CTCCTTGAGGTCCGACATGGTCTCGATCAGGAAGAGGTCGACGCCTCCCTCGGCCAGCGCCTCCGCCTGAGCGCGGAAGGTCTCGTACGCTTCCCAGAAGGTGAGCTCGCCCAGGGGCTCCACGAGCTTGCCCGTCGGTCCGATGTCGCCGGCGACGAGCACCGCGCTCCCGGCCGCCTCGCGCGCGAGCCTCGCCGCCGCGACGTTGAGCTCCTCGGCCCGGCCGGCGAGGCCGGTGGCCTCGATCTTGATGGCGCTCCCTCCCAGCGTGTTGGTCTGGAGGAGATCCGCGCCGGCTTCGACGAACGCGCGGTGGACGCCGCAGACGACGTCCGGACGCTCGGCGTTCAGGAGCTCCGGGACGAGGTGCCCCGGGACCGCGTCCTGGAGCGCCGTTCCCATGGCGCCCTCGAAGACGAGGACCCTCTCGGACAACCTCTCCCTGAGCGCTTCCGGTGTCATGCCTGCTCTCTCTCCGGCGCCCGGCGCCACTCCTCCACGAGCTCCAGCACACAGCGGGCGAGAGCCTGACCGCAGGCCAGATCACGCCCGCAGGCGGCTTCCGACAACGCGTCGACGTCGATCGATTCGAGAACGCGCCCTCTCACGAGCGCCGTGATGGTCTCGGGGTGACCGGTGCAGCCGCGGGGTTTCGCCCGGTCGCCGATCTTGAGATCGCGCACGACCACACCGTCCCGGGTGTCTTCGAGCGTGAAGACCCACGTTTCTTTGCAGGTGTCGTCAGTCTCGAACGTGAACGTGCGCTCGACCACTCGCCTCCCCCACTTCGTTCAGGGCGAAGCCCCGAGCCCCGCCTCTTCCACGATCCGCGGCGTGACGCTCTCCCACATGACGGGCATGAGATGGACCCCGGCCACGCCCTCGATCTCCCTCAGGCGCGCGATCGTCTCGCACGCGATCCGAACGCCCTCCTCCGCCGGGTCGGGAGCGTCCGTCATCCGCTTCACGAGCGAGTCGGGGATCATCATCCCGGCGACTTCGTCCCGCATGTACGCGAGCGCCTTCACCGATCGCGTCGGAAGAACGCCCGCTATGATCTTCGTCCTCTCGTGGAGCCCGAGATCCCTGACGCCCGCCATCCACCGCTCGAAGCGATCGACGTCGAAGACGGCCTGGGTCTGGATGAAGTCCGCGCCTGCCGCGATCTTCTTCGCGATCCTGACGAGCCTGAGACCCATGTGCTCGGCGAACGGATTGGCCGCGCCCCCGAGGAGCACGTCCGGGGGCCTCTTGATCTCCTCGTCGTTCATGAAGCGGCCCTCGCGCATGCCCCGTGCGACCGCGATGAGCTGGACCGAGTCGAGGTCGAAGACCGGTCGGGCCTCCGGCTGGTTCCCCATGACCATGTGGTCGCCGGTGAGAAGGAGGAGGTTCCGCACGCCGAGGACGGCGGCGCCCAGGATGTCGCTCTGGAGCGCAAGCCGGTTCCGGTCGCGGCACGTCATCTGGACGATCGGGTCGAGCCCCTCGTCCAGGAGGAGCTTCGCGGTCGCGATCGAGGAGAGCCGCACGATGCCGGTCTGGTTGTCGGTCGTGTTGACGGCGTCGACGCCGCGGAAGTGGGCGGCCTTCTTCGCGACGGCCGCCGGAGACACGCCGAACGGCGGCCCGAGCTCGCCGGTGACGATGAACCTCCCCGACTCGACGGCTTCCCGGAGCGTCCTCATCGACACTCCCCCGCTCGCGCAGTGGTCACGCTCATGGATCGCGCTCCTTCTCCGCGCGCCCGGCCACCTCGCGGTCGCGGTCGTCGACGTACGGAGCGACCCGCCAGTGCGGCGCCTCGATCCTGCCGCGGAAGACGTTCAACCAGGCGGAGGTTCGCTCGACGTCCCACCGGTGCGGCGGGGCGATCCGCAAAAGGAGGGGGACGCGCCGGAGCACCATTGAGCGATGGTAGATCGCGTGCCAGATGCAGCGGCGCTCGGGGTAGACCTCGCAGTAGCCGCCCGGCCTGGTTCCGCCACACGCGCCGTTCCTGAGTCGCTTCGGGCACCGCTGCGAGCAGACGAAAGCGGTGCGGGAGAGGATGCACTCGCCGCACCGCTGGCACCGGAAGACCGGGACCTTGAGGACGTTCTCGAGAACGAGCGCGGTCGACGAGACCCGCCTCGCAAGGAACGGCCTCGCAGTAAGGAGACCGTCCAGCCATCGATTGAACCCTGACACTCCGCGATCGTCCATGAGACCTGCTGTTCGGGATCCCGGCGTCATCGGTCCCGCTCTACTCCCCCGCGTCGATGCCGAGCTTCTCGAGCTCCTCTTTCGACATCGTGTAGCAGTGCTCGGGCTGCGGGAAGTCGCGGGACTTCACGTCCTCGATGTACTGCCTGAACGCCTTGTCCAGGATCTCGGTCAGGTCGCAGTACTTGCGGACGAACTTCGGACGGAACGCGGCGAAGTACCCGAGGATGTCGTGCACGATCACGAGCTGGCCGTCGGCGTCGGGGCCGCCCCCGAGGCTCAGAACGAGACAGTCGACGGCCTCGTGGATGAGCGACATCGTCTCCGGCGGGACGCATTCGACGAGCATCCCCCAGACGCCGGCGTCCTCGAGCGCCTTCGCGTCGTCGACGAGCGCCTTCGCCGCGGCGGCGGTCTTGCCCTGCACGCGGTAGCCCCCGAGCGCGGGCGCCGACTGCGGCGTCAGGCCGATGTGTCCCATGACGGGAAGCCCCGCCTTGACCATCGCCTCGACCGTGTCCGCCACCCTCGCGCCACCCTCGAGCTTGATCGCGTCGCAGCCGATCGCCATGAACTTGCCCGCGTTCTCGATCGCCTTCTCGTGGGACATCTCGTAGGTCATGTAGGGCATGTCGCCCACGACGAACATGTACTGCCGTCCTCGGAGGACGGCCTCGGTCAGCATGAGCTGCGCGTCGAGCGTCTGCGGCATCGTCGTCGGATGGCCGAGCACCGTCATCGCGCCGGAGTCCCCCACGAGGACCATGTCGACCCCCGCAGCGTCCATGATCTGCGCCATCGGGTAGTCGTAGCACGTGAGCCAGGTGATGGGTTCCTTGTTGCGCTTCATCTTACGAAGGGTGCCGAGCGTCACCTTCCTGCGCTTCTTCTCCTCGGGCATGTCTCCTCCTTGTGACATCCGCAGGCGCGCGGCGGCGCGCTACGGCTTCGGAATGGCGAGCCCCTTCGCACCGATCTCCGAGATCGTTCCCTCGGGGAAGTTCTCCTGCACGATCTCGTGGATGATCTGAGCATACTTCACCTTCTCGCGCGCCCAGCCGGCCAGGAGGTCGGGACTCACCCACGGCTTGTAGAGGGCGGCTCCGGTTGCCGCGCACGCCGGGCCCGGCTCGATCTTAAAGTAGACCGGCGCGAGGGTGCGCACGATCTCGGGCGCGTCGTAGAAGCGAGTGAACCCGCCGAACGACTCGGTGAGGAGGATGTGCATGTCGATGGGGATGTCGCAGACCTGCCGGATCGTCGCGTACTGCTCGACGGTGAGGTCGCCGACCGGGTTGAAGGTCCCGGCTCCGAGCATCTCGAGAACCTTCCCGCCCGCCGCGTTGCCGTGTCCGGCGTAGATCGAGACCTTGAACACGACGTCCTTCGGGATGTCGCCCGCCTTCCTCATCTCGTTCAGAAGCCACAGCTCGCCCTCGTCGATCACGAGGAAGCCGCGGAAGCCGATGTCGATCAGGGTCAGGATCTCGGCGATCGCGTGCGACAGTGACTCCGAGCCGCGGAACCTCAAGCCGGAGAGCGCGCCCTCGGGCGTCGCGATCTGCCGGCCCGTGTACCACGTCGCCCGCGGGCCGGGTGTCACGATGACCTCGAGCTTCGCGTCCGCCGCCATCTGCGCGAAGTCTCTGAGGTCCTGCTTCGTGAAGTAGGTCGCGCCCATGACGAGCGAGATCATCCGATGGAGCGGCACCTTCCGCTTGTTCATCTCGTCGATCGTGGCCTCGAGCACGTTGGGCCGCTCGATGCCGGAGATCTCCATCCGGTACCAGGCGCCGTCGGGAAAGCGCTTCTTGCTCGTGGGGAGATCGTTGGCGTCGCGTCCCGGTATCCCGTGCTTCTCCATCAGCTTCCGTGCATCGGCGAGCTTCACCAGGGGCTCCTTTCCGGCGGGAGGCCGGAGCCGGACACGCAGCGCGTCCGCCTGGCCTCTTCCGTCCATGTGCACACTGGGTAGGGTTCTACGGCTTCTCAGCAGCGTAGCAGTCTATCAGAGCCCTTGGGGGCTTTCAACACGATTCGCGGGCGTTGACAGGGCACCCAACTTTGTCGGGTCTCTCCTTGGATACTTGACGACGAGGCGAAAACATAGTAGAATGCACCGATTCCCCACACAACTCCATGGACGTGACCCGGCCAGAGGAGGAAGCAATGAGAGCGACAGCATTCGTGGTGATGCTCGCGGCGTGTGTGCTCGTCCCCGCTACTGCCGAGGGGTTCCAGTACATGGTGGACCAGGGCGGAAACGGCCACTTCCTCACCATCACGGAAGCACTCGATGTCGTGGAGGCGGGCGACAGAATCTTGGTGTGGCCCGGCACATACGCGCCGTCGACCGGTGAGACGATGCCGCTCGTGATGAAGTCGGGCGTCATTCTCGAGGGGAAGGGTCTCCCCTGGAGCAACATCATCGACGCCGAGGGCCTGAGCAGGGTGATGGTCTGCTCCGGGCTGGACTCATACACGAAGATCTCGCGCCTCACCTTCACCGGCGGAGCGACCGTGAGTGGGGACGGCGCCGGGATGCGCCTCATCAACCTCGGCCCCAACGACTCGCCGGATTTCAACAGCCTGATCTTCCGCGACAACCACGCCCAGCGCTTCGGAGGCGGCCTCTACGCCGACAGCACCACCGGCCAGGCGGTGTTCAACTCGTGTCGATTCAGCAACAACACCGCCTCGAGCGGAGGCGGCCTCTTCTCTTCCGGCGGCCTGAATCCAGTCGGCGTCGTGAACAGCGTCTTCGACGGGAACTCCGTCACGGGCTACGGCGGGGGGCTTCTGATCGTCGACTCGGGGAGCGATCCCGATCTGTCGCGCGACCTCGTCCTTCAGCGCCTGACGTTCTCCGGGAACTCCGCTGACCTCGGCGGGGCCGCCATCTCCACGTACGTGAACACCCGGTTCTGGGACACGATCATCGCCTTCTCCGAATCGGACACCGAGCCGATCGACTGCCACGACGGCGCGAACGTCGTCCTCGAGTGCTGCGACGTCTTCGGGAACGCGGGTGGGAACTACGTCGGGTGCATCGAGGGACAGATGAATGAGCTCGGGAACTTCTCGGCAAACCCGATCTTCTGCGGTGTGGGGTACGAGCCGAACGACCCGTACTCGCTCGAGGTCAGTTCCCCGTGTGCCGATGAGAACAACATCCTGTGCGACAACGTCGGTGCCCGACCTGTGAAGTGCGGCATCCCGTGGCTGCATCTGCACCTCGAGTGGCTGGAGTACTACTTCGGCTTCGGTGGTGAGGAGATCTGCCAGAACCTCGTTTTCGAGAACGCGGGGGACGAAGATCTGTACTGGCAGCTGTCCGCGTACGAGACGATGGCCGGGGGCGGCGGCTCTCGCGGCTCCGGCGGCCCCGACGCTCACGGGTACCGCTGGGTCGACAGCGACGAGCCGGGAGGTCCGAACTTCGACTGGCAGGACATCTCGAGCGTCGGGACGCAGGTCACGCTCGGCGACGACGACGCTACCCTCGTCGTTCTTCCGTTCACGTTCCCGTTCTACGATTCGAACTGGTTCGAGATCGCGCTCTCGTCGAACGGCTACATCACCTTCGGCTCGGACTGGACGGCCAGCGCCAACGGACCGATACCGGACCCGTCGCAGCCGAACGAGTTCGTCGCTCCGTTCTGGGAGGATCTCGATCCGTCGATGGGGGGCACGATCCACTACCACTACGACCCGACGAACGGCGAGTTCATCATCCAGTTTACGGAGATCCCCCTGGGAATCATCGGAGTGCCCGGGGAGTACACGTTCCAGGTGATCCTGCACGAGGACGGGACGATCCTGTTCAAGTATCTCGAAATGCAGGGCTACACCGAGGGCGCGACGATCGGCATCGAGAACATCGACGGCTACATAGGGCTTGAGGTTGCGTACAACGAGCCTTACGTGCACGACGAGCTGGTCGTTAGGATCGCCGAGGTGCCTCCCCAGCCGGAGTGGCTCAGCCTGGGTCAGATCTGGGGCGTGATGTCTCCCGGCCAGGTGGCGGAGGTCCAGGTCTGCGTCGAAGCGTCGGAGCTCGATCCCGGGACGTACGAGTGCATGCTCGTCCTCGTGAGCAACGACTTCAACGTGGGGCAGTACGAGATCCCGCTCACGGTCCAGGTGTTCCCGACGGGCATCGAGGAAGGTCCCGACGCACTCCTTTCGTTCCCCGGCAACTACCCGAACCCGTTCAACCCGAAGACGAACATCGCCTACGACCTGCCGGAACCGGCCCGCGTCGACCTGCGCGTCTACGACGTCGCCGGGCGCCTCGTGCGCGTCATCCTCGACGGCGTACCGTCCGAAGCCGGCCCGCACACCGCGGTCTGGGACGGGAGGGACGGCCGCGGCGCGAGGCTCGCGTCCGGTGTCTACATGTGCCGGCTCGAGGTCGACGGCGAGATGCTCACGAGGAGGATGGTGCTTCTGAAGTAGCAGACCGCGCGGCGTGCGGTTCAGGCGTGGAACGACGAGGAGGCGAAGATGCGACGAGTGTGCGGACTGCTCGCGGCTCTCATCCTGACCGCCGCGGCCTCGGCCGAAGCGAACACGATCTACGTCGACGTCGCGGGCGGCGGCGACTTCACGACCATTGGCGAGGGCATGAACGCCGCGGCCGACGGTGACACGGTGCTCGTCGCTCCGGGACTCTACGTGGGTCCGATGAACCGCGATCTCCAGCTGACGACCAAGGAGCTGGTGATCATGTCGACCAACGGCTCCGAAGACACGATCATCGACTGCCAGTACGCGGGCAGGGGATTCCACCTCCTCCTCATCCTGAACACCTCGCCGACCATTTCCGGGTTCACGATCCGGAACGGCTCGATCCCAGCGGGGCTGGGGGGAGGCATCCTCTGCAGTCACGGCACTCCCACCTTCACGGACATAGTGCTTTCGAACAACCACGCGCAGATCGGCGGAGGGATGTACTGCGACAGCGGCGCGCCGACCCTGCATAACGTCACGTTCATCTCGAACAAGGCCGATTCGCTCGGCGGCGGGATGGCGTGCCAATACTCAGGCAACGCTACGGTGTCGAACGCCGGCTTCATCGGAAACGTGGCCGGGGCGTTCGGCGTGCCCGAGCTGAACGACGCCGGTGGAGGCATGTACGTCTACTGGTCGGACGTCACGCTCACCAACGTGTCGTTCGAAGACAACTACGCCGGCAACATGGGCGGTGGCCTCTGCTGCGACGGCACGTGGGAGCACCTTCCGACGGCAGTGACCCTCACCGGGGCAACGTTCGACGGGAATGTGTCGCCCTACGGCGCCGGAGCGTGGCTGCGCGGGGCGAGGGCCGCGCTCGACGACCTCCTGTTCACGGGGAACGCGTCCACGGGGAGCGGTGCCGGGCTCCTCATCGCGGACGGCCAGGGAGACCTGACGCTCTCGAACGCCAGCTTCCAGCACAACACGACCTCGGAGAGCGACGGAGGTGGGCTCTACGTCAACGAGACCGGGCCGGGGATCATGACGATCGAGAACTGCGCGTTCTCGCAGAACGCCGCCCCGAGCGGCTACGGCGGCGGTGCGTACATCCGGAACTCGGCTCCCACCATCCGCCTCTCGGTCTTCACCGAGAACACCGCTCAGAACGGCGGCGGCGCCATGGTTCACTGCTCCCTCTCCGACCCGTTCTTCGACCACTGCACGTTCGCGTGGAACACGGCGACCGACGAGGGCGCGGGCGTCTACGTCCACACCCAGTGCTCGGCGACGCTCGAGAACACCATCGTCGCGTTCGGCCAGGGGGGCGGCTCCGTCGGGTGCGGACCGGACGCCACCCTGTCGCTCTTCTGCAGCGACGTCTACGGCAACGTCGGCGGGGACTGGATCGGGTGCATCGCGTCGCAGTACGGAACCTGGAACAACTTCAGCGAGGACCCGCTCTTCTGCGGAGAGGCGGCCCCCTGGGATCCGCTGAGCCTCCACTCGAACTCGCCCTGCTCACCGTGGGGCAACCCGGCGTGCGGACAGGTCGGTGCCCGTCCCGTCGGGTGTCACTTCCCCATCTGGAACGCGTACCCCGAGGGGCTCGAGTTCGTCGTCGGGCCGAACCAGAAGTCGTGTCAGGAACTCGTGCTCGTGAACTCCGGT
>JALGWI010000034.1 GCA_025774245.1 bacterium | reverse complement strand
TCGGGCAGATCGCAGCAGAGCGGGTTGTCCATGCAGAAGTAGCGCTCGTGGCAGTAGAACGTCCAACAACCCACCAGGTACTCGCTCACATCGTGACCCACGATGTAGCGCAGGCAGAGAGTCGCGTCCAGCGTGCTGATACCCGCGGTCTCCCCGCAGGGACGATCCGGGACCAGCGTGTAGCACTCGTCCTGGCAGACCTCGAACGCGAACGCGCCCGTCGGATCCGTGTCCATGCACCCGATCAGTGCGCCGGCGCCGTCGAAGAGGCACACCTCGGTACCCGGGATCCGCGGCAGCGGCGGGTCGCAGCAGTACCAGTACTTCACCTCGCCGTCGACCACTCCCGGAGGCGCGCACCACTCTATGGGCTCGATCGGATCGCAGACCTCGGGGATGCCCTCGTTCAGGAGCACATCGAGGACGAGGTCCGTGCACGCCCCGCACGAGTGATCGAGCACGTCGAACACAATGTAGACGAGGACACCGCTCGCGGGAACCGGCGTCGTTCCGGCGAGTCCCACGCGGAACTCACCCGGCATCGGCGGGTTGAAGATGTAGCTCCAGCCGAGACCCTCGAGCACCGTGCCGGTGAAGTCGACCTCGGAACCCTCGACGATCGCGGGATCGTAGTTCACGATGACGTCGATGCCCCAGATGTCCTCCCGGGCCTCCACGCCGGAGAGCTCGATCGGGACTCTCAGGGAGCCGCACTCGTACTCAGGCTCGCCCCAAGCGACCGTGACGCACGGAGGAGGCGGACACACCTGGACGAAAGCGGCATCCTCTCCCCACTCATCCTCGGGGATCTCAGCGCTCTGGATCTCCGCGAAAGTGGCGAGGACTTCCTCGTCCGCTGCATCCCCAGACACGTCGGTGACGATCACCTCGTTTCCTTCGTCCCCCTCGTTCAGCGTACCGATGACCCACGTGACTGTCTGGGGAGGCCCGGGGGCATAGACGCCGCCACCCGTCGCGGAGACGTAGTCGAGATGATCAGCTAGCTCGACCACCACCTGGACGTCGGTGGCAGGCGCGCCCACCCCCTCCACATCGTAGTAGAAGTAGTGGACGTACCAGTCAACCTGCTCGCCACGGATGACACAGTTGCTCGTTGGTGTGCTGATCTCGACGCCCGGATCAGGCGGAACCTGAGCCTGACTGGTGACGATCCCGGCAGGGTTGCCCACATTGCCGCCGTCCTGGATGAGGACCCATGGATCCTCATGCGGGTTGTATCCGTAGAGATGATCCCCCCCGTAGCCAGCCGTGACGTAGAGGTATCCCGTCTCCGGCATCACGGCCAACCCCATGGCTCCACCTGCGGGCAGTGAGAAGTCCTCCGTCGCGCCCGTCGTGAGGTCGTACTTGAACACGCCGACCGCGCCCGGGCCATGAGGTCCAGTGCCTGTGCCATCGTTGTTACACGTGTACAGGATCCTCCGCTGGGAGTCGACGACGACGTCCATGGGCCCGCCGTTCGGGTTCCACGTGAAGATCTCCGACCAAGTCGTGACGTCGTACCCTCGAACCGTCGCTTGGTTCATGTCTGCGACGTAGAGCGTCCCGTCGAGGGGATCGAAGGCCATGCCCATCGCACCGCTGAGGTTCTCCAACGCCTGAGGAAACCCCGTACGGAGTTCCAGCGTTGGTGTCGGCAGTGCGTCGGGATCCCAGTCGAATGCATACAGAGTCGAGGTGTATCGATCGACCGCATAGAGAATCTTGTTCTCTATGTCCATGTCAATCCCCGCGAGGTCAAGGCCTCCTGTCGTGAGGCACTCGACCGGAGTGAACGCTATGGCGTCAAACACCGCAATGTTGCCGGACGACTCTCCCGTCATGAAGATGTACGCCCGCGTGACGGCGCCGGTGACCGGATCGTACTCCTCCCATATGGTCACGCCAGCCGGACTGCCGAGGCATGTCACGGTGTACCTGGCGGTGTAAGTGAACGTGCCATCGCTGTGCAGATTGTAGGCATCGAAGTGGCCGATGTGATGATCCGGCAGGAGATAGAGCGATGCCCCCTGAGCGGAAACGGAGACCAGCAGCAGTACAGCCATGAACAGCAAGCATCTCGTTCGCATTGTTGTCTCTCCATCTGTTTGGGACCTCTGGCCTATTGCCTCACACCCCCTGCAGACTCACTCGTCGCTGGCACACCTCCTTCGCTCTCGGCCCCCGTCTGAATTCGGAGAGCAACCGCTCCCAGTTGCTCCGCTTCCGTCCTAGCCTCCTTCCGCTCGTGCCGCACCCGCGGCGCCGTACCCACGATGCACCCGGGAGCGTCCCCATCTTGTCGTTAGAGGAGACCCGGCGCCTGCTCCTCCTCGGAGGCAGGCACCGGATCCGTTGGCTCCACGACACGACTCGCAACGACTACTGCAGCATCGTCAGTTTCTTGGTAACGATGTAGCTCGGAGCCTCCATCCGGCAGAAGTAGATGCCGGACGCGGCGCGCTCACCACCGTCGGTGCGGCCGCGCCACACTGCCTCGTGCTGGCCGCCGGACTTCTCCGCGTCCACCAGCGTCCGAACCACGCGACCCGTCACGTCGTAGATCTGGATACGAACGTGCCCGCCACTCGCAGGCACGTCGTACGCGATCTTCGTCATCGGGTTGAACGGGTTCGGGGCAGCCGGGTAGAGAGCGTACTGCTCTGGCATCGTGCCGTCCGGGATCCCCGTCAGCGAGAAGTTGATGCCGCCATCCACCATCTCGAGCGGCTCCGGATCCTCGTCGGCGTACGCGTCCGTGAGGTCGAGGCAGCACTGGTCGCCGGACGGCTCGTCCGCCACCTGGTACACGATCCGGCAGAACTCGCCGTCGCCCTCGTAGCCCATCGGGCGTGCCGCCGCCACGTGGATCTGGCCGTCGGTCGCGCTCCACTCCAGCAGACCACCGAACGCAAGATCGGACGGGATCACGTTCACAACACCCGCGAGATCCGCGTCGTGCAGCACCTTGAACTCGAGGCCGTAGAACCCGTCCGCGCCCTCGAGCATGACCGGCACCTCGACAGTCGTGCCCGGCTCGCAGTCGACGCACGCCACGGAGATGATCGCCTCACTCTGGCGGGCCGGCCCCTCGACCGGCTCTTCCGGCCAGTTGCCCGTCACGTCGCCGTAGAGCACACCGACGAAGCACTGCTCGTGGAGATCGCAGCAGAACGGGTTGTCCATGCAGAAGTAGCGCTCGTGGCAGAAGAACGTCCAGCAACCCACCAGGTACTCGCTCACGTCGTGACCGACGATGTAGCGAAGGATGATCGCCCCGTCGTACGAGTGGATCGAGCCGTTACCCGTGACGTCCGCCGCCACCTGCTGCGGATAGACGCAGTCGGGCGGACAGTAGGTCCCGTCCCACATCTCCATCGGAGAGATGAGGCAGTCATTGAGCGGGTCCAGCATCACGAAGTAGCGGAGGCACAGAGCAGCGTCCAGCGTGCTGATGCCTGCCGTCTCACCGCAGGGCCGGTTCGGAACCAGTGTGTAGCACTCGTCCGCGCAGACCTCGAATGAGAACGCGCCCGCCGGATCCGTGTCCATGCAGTCGATCGGCGCGCCGGCAGCGTCGAGGAGACACACCTCGGTCCCCGGAATCCTGGGACTTGGCGGGTCACAGCAGTACCAGTACTTCACCTCGCCATCGACGACTCCAGGAGGCACGCACCACTCTATGGGCTCGATCGGATCGCAGACCTCGGGGATGCCCTCGTTCAGGAGAACATCGAGGACGAGATCCGTGCACGAACCGCAGGAATGATCGAGCACGTCGAACACGAGGTAGATGAGGACGCCGTCGCCCGGTATGGGCGTCGTCCCCATGAGTCCCACGCGGAACTCGCCGGGCATCGGCGGGTTGGAAATCCAGCTCCAGCCGAGCCCCTCGAGAATCGTGCCGGTGAAGTCGACGTAGGCGCCCTCGAGCATTGCTGGATCGTGGTTCACGATGACATCGACGCCCCAGATGTCTGCGTGATTCTCCGTTCCGGCAAGGCTGATCGGGATCCTGAGAGACGTGCAGTCGTACTCCGGCTCGCCCCACGCGACCTCGACACACGGAGGCGGGGGGCAAGTGATCACGCGGGACTCGTCCACGTCCCACCGATCCTCGGGCACGTTGCTCGCGCTGATCTCGGCCACGGTGACCATTTCGGTCAGGTACGGCACAGTGCTGGTCAGCACGGTGACGATCGTCTCGAAGCGCTCATCCCCGTCGGGCACCGCACCCGCGTCCCATGCGACCGTGTGGTCTACGGGGTCATAGGTATAGGCGCCGGTCGCGGAGACGAAGATCATGTGCTGATTGAGGGTGATCAGCACCATCACGTCCTCGGCCGGCGGGACGGCTGGATCTGGATAGCCCGGGACGCCGAACCAATAGCGGATATCGTGGGTGACAGTGTCGTCGCGGTACGGGCACTCGTCCTCAAAGGTCGACGTGATCTGGATGTCCGGATCGGTGAAGATATCCCCACCCGGACTGGCATTGAGGATGTTGATGTACCAGCCGGTGGCCAGATTCCCGGTCCAGTTGAAGGCCCCGGTCCAGCTGCCGTCGCTGTTCTGGAGGTTCACCAGATACTCGCAGTAGTGCGAGTACCAGTCGCCACCGACCGAGAAGATCGTGTCGCCGAAGTTCCCGATCTCGAAGCCTCCCGGGGCCGCCGGCATGCCGAACCCGTACCGGACGTCCTCCCCCAGAGACTCGAACGTGTCCATCTGGCTGTAGACTTCGAGCCCCTTGTAGACAGCCCACATGGCGTAGGCGTTGTTGAGGTTGCCGTACCAGGTGGTGTGCACCTCGTCGTTCCACCGGCTGTCGATGAAGGAGATCGCGTTCTGCACGCGGGGGTCCGTGAACTCCGCTCCGATCGCCGCAAGCTCGAGGATGAGACCACCCGTCTTGGCGACGTTGACCGTGCCATTGGGGTCGGAGTATCCGGAGCCGCCATTGGGGTTCTGGATGTAGTTCACCCACAGCTCGAGCTCGTCGTACACGTAGTTCGGCGTGGGCAGTCCCCAGGCGTCCGAGTACAGCAGTGGCAGCGCGCCCCACTGAGCAGTCGAGTTATCGGAGTCGCCCCAGTTCGCGTCGTATCGCCAGCCACCGCGCTGGTTCCCCTGGCTGGGCTCCACCTGCGCGAAGCAGAACCAGTCGATGATGTCCTGCATGACGGCAGCGTAGGTGCGACCGTTCACCGCCGCTGAGCCGCTGTCGATCACAGTGAAGATGCCCTGTGCCTCACCGAGGGCGAACACCACGGGCGTGCAGATGCCGGTGGTGTACAGGCGCCTGCTCGTCGCGACTGGGGTACACTCAAAGTAGATGGCTTGGTCATTCCCACCATCGTTGCCTGCAACCCCGTCGTTGTTGTAGTCCTCCGCGTAACGCCAGTAGCCAGCCGTCTCCACACCGAAGCGGGAGTCGAAGGTGGCGCGGTTGAAAATGTAATTCGCCGCGCCGCCGACAACGTCGCCGTAGCTGTCTCCGTCGATGACCACGTCATCGCCCGGCAGGAAACCCTCGTCAATGAACGCCAGCGCCACGGCAGCTGTGGTGGCCAAAGTGCCGTCGCTGCCGTACGACCAGTAGATCTCGTCTCCGCTGACGATCTGCTGCGAGATCAGCCAGACGAGGCCATCGTTGATGGCCTGCTGCTTCGCCTGCTCCGTCGCCGCCATGGCCGTGACGCCGGTGAGAAGCCACAGCGCGGTCATGACGAAGATGAGCGTCTTGATCGTGATCGAGCGATTCATGGGTGACATCCCCCTCAAGAGGGCCTGAGAGCCTCTGAGTCCAATTCTCAACACCTCACCGGATCCCCATGTCAGCGATGTGGCGAGCACGGCCGCTGACAACCGATGAGTCGCCGGAGCTCCTGGTGGACTTCCGAACTCATCCACAATCCACCCGGATGCGCCCGACGCGCGACGCGCGGTTCGTTCCCTCTATCCGTACCTCCTTCCGGTCGAAGCGAATGCTCAGGATGGTCCGTCGGTTCACGACTCCCCGCTTCCTCACGAGTCCAGGTCGCGCCTCCCCTCATCACGCTTGGCGCTCGCCGCACGCGGGACAGGATCTATCGGCTCTGCCTGATCCGACTGGGTTGCTGGTGCGTTGTGTGGAAACCGTCGACTCCGCATCCCCATGCCTCCGGCACGAGTGCCACGGTGGTCACCACAAAGACATTCGAGGAGAAGAAAGGAAGAGTGCTACTGGTAGATGCTGGTCAGCAAGCGGTATTGTAGGGGACGCGGGACGCGCCTGTCAAGCAGAATTCCGCCTTAGGCAAGTGTCAACCCGGATCTCTGCCCGTTGGTGGACAAAACGCGTTCGTGTCGGACCAAGCGGATTCGGAGCGGACGGTCTCAGGTCGTCGACCGTCCATGTAGTGGAAAACACCACGATAGTGGGGGTATAAGGCAGGAGAAAGCCCGAGCAGGGCGGGCTTGAGGGTGGGAGTGGGCCACAGGAGCCTCGAGAGACAGGGATTACTCCCCGGCGGCGAGCTTCCGCAGCCGCTCAGCGTCGGCCTTGGGAACCCGGACTCTCATCATGAGACGCTCGCCGTCCTCGTCCTTCGAGAGGACCTCGCCGCGCTCGTACACCATGGCGATCGTCCTCCCGTCGGTCACGGGGATCGCCAGCTCCACGACCTCCTCGCGGCTCTCGACGAACGCGCAGATGGCCCTCGAGACGTCCTCGATGCCCTCTCCCCCGGTGGCGCTCGTGAAGAGCGAGCCCGGGTAGATCGCGGCCAGCCTCTCGAGCTCCGGCTGGTGGCTCACCCGGTCGATCTTGTTGAAGACGACCCGGGTCGGCTTGTCGCGGATGCCCATCTCGTGGAGGACGTTCTCGGCGAGCTCCAGGTATCGCTCGCAGTGAGGCCTCGAGACGTCGACGACGTGCAGAAGAAGGTCCGCGTCGGCGACCTCTTCCAGGGTCGCGTGGAAGCTCACGACCAGGTGATGGGGCAGCTTCTTGATGAGGCCGACCGTGTCGGTGAGGAGCGCGGTGTGCCCCCCGGGGAGATCGATCTTCCGCGTCGTCGCGTCGAGCGTCGCGAAGAGGAGATCCTCGGTGAAGACGCCGGCGTCGGTGAGCGCGTTCATGAGGCTCGACTTCCCCGCATTCGTGTAGCCCACAAGAGCGACCCGCGTCATCGTGCGCCTTCGCTTCCGCTGCTCGGCCCGATCGATCTCCACCTGCTTCAGGGCCTTCTTGAGCATGCGGATCCGGGTGCGGATGAGCCGCCGGTCCGCCTCGAGCTGCATCTCGCCGGGGCCGCGCGTGCCGATCCCGCCCCCGAGCCGCTCGAGGTGATCCCACAGACGGCGAAGACGGGGGAGCTCGTACTCGAACTGAGCGAGCTCGACCTGGATGCGCGCCACCTTCGACTGCGCCCGCGAGGCGAAGATGTCGAGGATGAGCTCGGTCCGGTCGATCGTCTTGATCCCGGTCGCCTTCTCGATCTCCCTCCCCTGCGCCGGCCGGAGATCGTCGTCGAAGATGAGAAGATTGGCGTCGTGGAGGCCCGCGGCGCTCTTGATCCTCTCGATGAGGCCACTACCGACGTAGGTCTTGCCGTCGATGCGGGTCCTGTTCTGGACGAAACGATCGACGACGGTCGCGCCGGCCGTGCGGGCGAGCTGGGCAAGTTCGTCGAGGGACTCGCGCTCATCCTCGACGGTCGTGCTGGGCAGGCTCACCCCGACGAGGATCGCTCCCTCCTTCTTGGGCTCGTACTTCTTCTTGATGTCGAACCTCCTGCGCGGAAGTCGTTCCACCGGTCGCGCTAGCTGTCGAAATCGAGCTCGAAGTCACCCGTTCCACTGAAGTTGCCGGTCTCGTCAAACCTGAACGAGCGGGACAGACCACCCTTCTGGAGCTTCGCGCTTCCCTTGACCCTCCACTCGTGCTCCCCCGAACTGACGAGCTCCTTCAGGCCGTCCTTCGCCCCCGACCACGTCAGCGTGAACGGGATCCTCGCCTCGACGGTCCCCTCGGAAGGAACTACCACGGACTCCTCCTGCCTGCCGTGCGCGACCTCCTCGCCGTCGACGAAGATGGTGTAGTCCAGATCGCGGATGGTCCCGCCGAACCCGTTCGGGTCCGACACGTCCACCAGGAGCATGAGCGAGAGCCCCTCCGCCGTGAAGCCGGCGAACTCGGCCCCGGTGAGGGTCACTTCGGGCGGCTTAACGTCTGTGCACGATGCCGTGAGGAGAGGCACCGCGATGAGCGCAGCGAGAAACGTGCCGCGGTGGTTGTACCGTCGTCCAAGTGTCACTGATCATCCCTCCGTTCGAGCACGGCCGCAAGCTCGGAGACGAGCCGGTCGACCGCCGCTGTCACCTCTTCGCTCACGGAACCTCCGAACTCCGTCGTCTTCGCCTGAATCGCCACGAGGTGGGTCTCGGCGCCGCACTCGTGCGACACCGCGCTCATGAAGAGCGTGAGCGGGGCCGCGTGGGTCCCGGCCGCGAGTCCGCCGATCGCTTCGTCCGAGACGACCTGTACCTCCCCCGGTTCGCCGTCGAAATCGGCTGCGTCGATGATGAGGACCGTATCGGGCCTGGCCCGGCAGACGGGGCCGATGAAGTTCTCCGGCACCGCCTCAGCATCGAAGACGCTCTCCGGGAAGCGCTTCTTCAGGGCCTTGGCCACGAGCGATCCCGCCCCGTCGTCGGCCTTGAGATAGTTGCCGACTCCGAGGACGACGACGCGGCCGCGGGCGATGTCGTTGAGTCCCGCCATCCTCATGCCTCCTTCCGGGAGCCGCCGTCGGGAAGGCGACCCCGCCGGGCAACGTCTGCCCTCCACCGATTCAAGCACACAGGAGGGCAAGATTCTAGAGCCGGGACCGTGGCGGGGGAGCCCGGCCGCCACAATCGAGACCGGGGAGACGCCCCCGGATCACCGCCAGAACCGCCCGGCCGCCCCGAACCCCGTTGAATCCCCGCCCTTCCTCCGCTATCATCGTTGCTTGACGGCTGCTCACCAAACTCATTGCTCCCGAGGAACCAATCATGCCACACGCACTCGTCGGTACCGTCAACCGCCGTTCCGTCTGCCACTTCCTCCGCGAAGGACGCCAGACGGTCGGCCGCGCCGCCACCTCCGACCTCAGGCTCGAAGACCCGTCGGTCTCGCGCAACCACGCCGAGCTCCTCGTCGATGACGCGGGCATCCACGTTGTCGACCTCGGCAGCCGCAACGGCACCCTCGTGAACGGCAAGAAGGTCGCGGGGCAGACCGATCTCTCGGAGGGGGACACCGTCCAGTTCGCCGACGTCAAGTTGAAGTTCGTCGACACGGAGCCGCCGGCTCAGACGGTCTTCGCATCGGACGGCGCGTCGATGGAGAGCTCGTCGGTCTCGGTCGACGAGATCTACTCGCTCGGCATCCCCAGGTCCGACGACGAGAGCCGGAACCTCTTTCGCATCCTCGCCGACGCCGGCGATCTTCTGGCGGCGTACCGGCCGCTGGACGAGCTCTACCAGGTGATCCTCGACCTCGTCGAGCGCGCGGTCACGTCGGACAGGACGATCCTGCTCCTGATCGCGAACGGTGACGCCGAACCCGTCGCGGTCGCGTCCCGTCTGTCCGGCCGGGCCAACGAGGGGAGCCTCGTCCTCAGCAGGACGATGGTCGCCAAGGTCATCAAGGAGCGGTCGGCGCTCCTCACGACCGACGCCCAGCAGGATCCTCGCTTCCAGGAGCAGCAGAGCGTCGTCTCTCAGGGCATCCGCTCGGCGATGGCCGCTCCCCTCTTCGACAACGAGAAGGTCATCGGTCTCCTCTACGCCGACACGACCGATCCAGCCTCGTGGTACACGGAGGACGAGCTCCGCACCTTCACGGCCCTCGCGAACCTCATCGCGGTCAAGATCACGCAGGCGCGTCTCGCGGCCGCCGAGGAGGAGCGTAAGCGCCTCGAGCGTGAGCTCATGATGGCGAAGGACATCCTGAGCCACATCCTCCCCACGTCCTGCGCGAAGATCGACGGCTACGAGCTCTGCGCCTACCACGAGCCGTGCTCAGCGGTCGGCGGCGATCTCTACGACGTCCGCCAGCTTACGGACGGACGGTATCTCCTCCTCACGGGTGACGTTGCGGGGAAGGGCCTTCCCGCGGCCCTCCTCGTCTCGAACATCATGCCGATCGTCCAGCTCCTGACCGACGAGCCGCCGGAGCTGTCGCATCTCATGGCGCGCCTCAACCGGCAGATCTGGCGGTCGACCGATCCGGTGCACTTCGCCACGCTCTTCCTCGGCATCCTCGACCCGGCGTCCGGCCGCGTCGACTACGTCAACGCCGGGCACAACCCTCCCGTCGTCGTGAGTCCCGACGGGAGCTGGTCGGAGATCTCGGCCACGGGGCTGCCGATCGGGATGATCGAGGAGACCATCTACGCGGCGGGGTCGCTCACTCTGGCGCCCGGCGCGGTCTTCGCGGCCTTCAGCGACGGCATACCCGAGGCGCAGAACACTGCGGACGAGTTCTACACAGAGGAACGCCTGAACGAGGTCCTCTGCAGAGAGCGAGATCACAGGGCCGACGAGATCGTCGCGAGCGTGAAGTCGGACCTCGAGTCGTTCGTGCTCGACTGCGCCCCGAGTGACGACATCACGATCCTCCTCGTCAAACGCCTCCCGAGCGCCGCGGGGTAGACATGGAGCCGAAGGACTACCCTATCCTCGAGTTCGATCCGTCCCCCCGCGCCGTGATCGAGGCCTCGTGCCACATCGATCCCGCCGACGTTCCGGAGCACTGCGTCCCGTGCTTCTTCTACGACGTCATCGCGGAGCTCGAGAAGGACGGCCGCATCCGCGAGGCCGCGGCCTTCTTCGCGGTCGCCGAGTTCCGCGGCGTCGTCTTCGGCCAGATCCTCTACGGCGGTGACGACGTCAGCGGCACGGAGTGGGACCACCGCAACTGGAACAAGCGCACGCGCACGCGCGAGGACCTCTTCTGGCTCGCGGCCGAGGCCTGCCTGAAGCTCTAGTACCCGCGCCCTCGGAGAGCACCCGACGCCCATGAAACCGTTTGCACTCACCACCGAACGCCTAACCCTGCGCGACTTCCGAAGGAGGGACTGGAAGGCCGTGCACGCGTACGCCGCCGACCTCGAGGTCGTTCGATTCATGCCGTGGGGTCCGAACACCGAGAGGCAGACGAAGGCGTTCCTCGCGAGGGCGCTCGCGGGACGGATCGAGGATCCACGAACGAAGTTCGAGTTCGCGATCACCGCCACCCCGGGGGACCGGCTCATCGGCGGCTGCGGGATCCGCGTGTCCTCCCCGGCCGACCGCGGCGCCGGCATGGGGTACTGCCTCCACCGCGACTTCTGGGGACACGGGTTCGCGACCGAGGCGGCGCGCGCGCTCGTGGGGTTCGGGTTCGAACAACTGGGCATGCACAGGATCTTCGCGACCTGCGACACGG
This sequence comes from bacterium, assembly GCA_025774245.1. Taxonomy (GTDB): domain Bacteria; phylum Joyebacterota; class Joyebacteria; order Joyebacterales; family Joyebacteraceae; genus JALGVN01. Next base: position 13,867 of record JALGWI010000034.1, on the reverse strand, counting down.
AGAACGTCGCGTCTGCCCGCATCCTCGAGAAGATCGGGATGCAGCGCGAGGCGCACTTCAGGGAGGACACGCTCCTCAGGGGGAAGTGGCGCGACTCGTATCTCTACGCCGTCCTCGAGGATGAGTGGGCACGCTAGAGGGCGAGCGTCGGGACCGGCTGGACGGCGAGACCGCGGGTGGAAGGAGGAGCCATGAACGGAGGTCCGGAAGTGAAGATCGACAGGACTGCCCTGCTCGTCCTGCTGCTCCTGGTCGCCGTCGCGGCGATCCAGTTCCTGCACTACTACCCGAGGCTCCCCGACACGATCGCCACCCACTTCGGGTCCGGCGGGCAGGCGAACGCCTGGACCGGGAAGGGCGGGTTCATCGCCAGCTACGCGCTCATTGAGGCGCTCTTCGTCGCCATGGCGTTCGGGGCGCTCTTCCTCCTCGAGCGGGTCCCCGTCTCGATGATCAACCTCCCAAAGAAGGACTTCTGGTTCTCACCGGAACGAAAGAGAGAGACCCTCCGGTACATCGCCTCGCAGATGGTCTGGTTCAATGTCGTCACGCTCGCGTTTCTGATCGCGGTCGCCCAGATCATCTTCAACGTGAACATGGGGGAAGGCCCTCCGGCCCTCCCCCATGACTTCTTCATCGTCCTCGTGATGTTCGTCGGCGTCATCGTCTGGATGAGCGTGCGACTCGCCGTGCGGTTCTCCCGGCCTCCCGCCTGATCGGCGCGCCTTACCGCGACGCCCGGAGCGTGACGCCCCCGTCCTGAGTCCGGATCCGTACGCGGCCGCCATCGTCCCCGACCCGACCAGAAACGCGGTGCTCGCTCTCGTCGAGATCGGCGACGTTGGGGAGATTGACGTTGACCCTTCCGTCGTCCATCGTGATCAGAAACTCGAAGGTCATCGACCCGTCGAGAATTGCGAGCACGCTGCCGTCGTCGGTCGTCACATCGAGATCGATCGTGCTCGACTTCAACAGATCCAGGTCGACGTCCCCGTCGTTGCTCCTCACCTCGATCCGGTTCGACTCGACCCTGTAGAGTGACACGTCTCCGTCGTCGACGTCAACCTCAAGGTCTCCCTTGCTCTCCCGGATGGTGATGTCACCGTCCTGAATCCGGAGCCTCGCGTACGGCATCGTGCATCCGGTGAGATCGACATCACCGTCGTCACCGATTACGGTGAGCTCCCCTTCCAGGGCCTCGATGTTGAGGTCGCCGTCCTGCATCCCGATGCGCGTCTTCGCATTCACGATGTCCGTGAGCTCGACATCGCCGTCGTCAATGTCACACTCGATGTTGCCCCGCCACCCCCTGATCTCGACGTCCCCGTCGTCGCCCCTGAGGTCGAGTAGCACGTAGGCCGGGGCGCTGATCGTGTACGTGTACTCGTGGAGAGAGGACGACCGGAAGATCACGACCCGATCCGGATCCAGGAGTCCGGACACGAAGACGCTGTCCTCCGTCTGCCTGAACTCGACGTTGAAGTCGGGCTCACTCCCGAACCCGATCGTCTTGATCTCGGCGTGGTAGCGCACCTTGACGTCGATGACGTCCTTGTCCCACGGTGTGATGATCACGTCGCCGTCCCCGTGCTCGAGGCGCAGACGGACGCCCTCCTTCACGTCGAAGCTCTCGTGGAAGTCCTTGTCGATCTCCTTCGCCGTCGCCGCCGTGACCGGCGCCATCACGACGATTCCGGCCACCAGAGCCACCAGGAGCATTCGCACAGCGTACCTCCTCCCTCACACGGACGGAGTTCAGATGCATCGGTCCTTCGCCACAGGAGTATGACCGCCGGGGGCTGGAGCGGGTTTCGGGCCCGGCAGGGGGCTATTCCCGCTGGATGCGTTTGAGCGCCCACAGGGCCTGGTCTCTTACTTGCGGGTCGGGATCGCGCTCGAGCTCCATGAGGGCCGGGACTGCTTCCCTGGCGCTCGGGCCGGCTCGGCCGAGCACGGCGCAGATGAGGAGCCTCACTTCTGCCCTCTCGTCCGAGAGGGACTCCACGAGAATCGCGACCGCCGCAGGAGCCATGGGGGCCAGCTGGCCGAGGCCGTTCGCGGCGGCCCGCAGCACCTCGAAGCTCGTGTCGAGCATCGCACCCTCGAGCGCGATCACCGCCTCGCCGTAGTTCCGCGTCTCTCCCCGTCGCACGATCCTGCCCGCCGCGCTTGCGCGCACGTCGGGGATGTCGTGACGGAGGGCCGCCAGGAGCTCGGACCAAGCCTCTTCGTAATAGGAAGACAGCTCCGCGAGTGCAATGACTGCGAGCTCCCGAACATGCGCGTTCGGATCGTCGAGCGCCCGGTGAAGCTCGGGGACGGCGTCACCGCCGAAGCTCCCGGACCTCGCGATTCCGACCGCAGCCTCGGCTCGGACGACGTCGTCCGGATCCCCGAGACCCTCCACGAGGAGGGCCGTCACGTCCTCGCTCTGAATCTCGAGCGCGTTGAGCGAGGAGACCGCGCTCATCCGAACTGCCGGACTCGGATCCTCGGCGAGCACGCGCGCCACGAGGGGGATCACACGTGAGTCCGGTCCGATCACGGCGAGTGCCCTCAGAGCCGCGGCCCGGACCGCATCATCCTCGTCTTCGAGAACGGTCAGCAGAGGCGCCGTCGACGTCGTGCCATCGTACCCGAGCATGTACATCCTCTCGAGCGCGCGCGCAGCTTCGCCCCGCACAGAGGCGCTCGTGTCCCCGAGCGCCTCCTCGAAACGGGGCACGATCGCCTCCGCCTTGTCCTGCATCATCGAGAGCTTATGAATCGCCACCTGCCTCGTGTCCACGGATGGGTCGCGGAGAGCCGCGAAGAGCGTCGGCATCGCGTCCACGGCGTCGGGGTGGTTCCAGGCAAGCCAGCCGAGCGCGGACACGGCCGCACGCCTGTCGGCTTCCGTTCCCCGCCCGTAGAGATCGATCAGGGCCGGCATCACCAGATCCGGCCGATGCCCCATGTCCTCGAGCGCCGAGGCTGCGGCGACGCGCGTGCTCTCCTCCTCCGATGACAGGCGGCCGATCACGTCCCGCACGAGCCTGTCCTCGATCTCTTGCGTGCTTCCAGTGAGATCGGCGTTCGCGAACGCGGCGAGGTCGTCGTCGGCCCACTCCATGCCCGTCGTTCTCGTGCAGAGGTCGGTGCGCCAGCCGCTCGGGTCGCGGGTGGCGTAGACGAGGTAGACATCATCTATCTCGAAGGGGTAGCCGCACGACGCGCTCGAGCGGGCCGTGCGGACGACGACGGTGTCGCCGATGTCGCCCTTCCAGACGTCCTCGACGCGGAAGGTGTAGTCGACGGGCGAAAGGGAGCTCACCCCCTTCTGTCCCGCCAGCGGATCAGCGCGCCGGATGACCTGACCACTGAAGACGCCGTCGGCGCTCCCGAGCGCTGCGAGAGGTGGCGGCGGGGCGATGCACTTGCACGCGCGCACGGGTCCGGCCGCTCCCAGGGCGAGCGTCACGGCGAGCGCCGCACAAAGTGTCGGGGTTCTAGCTCTCACTCCTCACCCCCGTACGCCGGCACGGCGTCCGTGCGTTCCCGCCCGCGCTCGTCCTCGTAGGTGAGCTCCCAGTGCGGAGCCCAGGCGAGCGCGACGATCTCGACGTCGATGTCCGCGCGGCGCGGCGTCACCTTCACTTCCTCGATCTCCTCGAGGGCCTCGTCCCACTCCCGCGTGATCTCCTCCGCCTTCTCCCGCATCTCGCGCGTGAGATCCTCGATGTCCTCGCGGACGTCCTCGAGTTCAGCTTTCGTCTCGGCGATGTCGCCCTTCGCCTTCGTCGTCATGCGTCTCTTCCTGGCCGCCGTCGAGACGGCGCGGGACGAGCGGCGTCCGAGAAAGACGCCCAGCACCGACTCGCCCGCCGAGAGGAGCTCCTCCCGCTTCCTGGACTGGTACTCGGCCTCGTCCTCGATGAGGTCGCGCTCCTTGCGCGCGCGCTTATCCCTCAGGCGATCGAGCTTCTTCTCGAACGAGTCGGACAGTTTGTCGACCTCGTCGTCCCGGCGCTCCCTCGCGGCGTCGCGACAACGGGGGGCGAAGTCGCCTGGCGTCTCTCCCGGCTTCGAGAAGACCTTGAGCGCCGGGTTCATCGAGAGGACGATCTCCTCGTTGCGATAGAGATGATCCGAGAACTCCTTCCCGAGCGCCTTGAGCTTCGTCGCGTTGCTGACGGAGCCCGGCACGTCGGCGAAGAGGGCGTCCCCGAACGCCCGATCCGACAGGTCGCGGTACGCGATCGCCAGAGGCTCGGCCTCGTCCCAGTCGGCCCGCCCGCGGGACTCCGGGGGCTCGAGGAGCATCGCCACGTCGCGCTCCTCGTGGACGTCGTACTTCCTGCTCACGAACGAGACCCTTGCCATCCCGAGCACCTGGGGCTCGTAGACGAGCCGCTGCCCCCGGATGCTCGCGCGGATACCCTCGTCTTCCTCGAGACGTCTCACCGCCGCTTCGGCCGAGAGGCGGGAAGGCAGAAAGACCTGTTCGACCGACGGTGGAAGAATGGGAGGGTCCGCCGACAGACCGGCGGGCAGCTCCTCCGCGGCCCTGGCTGCCGCTCGCGCCTTCTGCCTGACCCGCGGCGCGCCCGGTGCCCCGGGGGCATCCCCGGCGATCTCCGCCTCCGGCATGTCCTTCCTGAGCTCGCGCACCTGCTTCCGCGTGAGCGGGCCGCGGAGGTAGCTCATCGCCCACCGCGTGTGCATGACGAGCGGCGCGTCCTCGTGGACGTTGTGAAGGAGGAAGACCCTCGAGTCGAGCGAAGAGATGAGCTTGTCGAGGTACTTCCGGTCGAGGAGCGTTCCCGCCTCCGAAACGGCACTCTCGAGCCCGTCGAGGAGCCGCATCTTGTCGCGCTCGGTCTGGAGTTTCCCGACGAACCACGTCCCCGCATTCGTGAGACCCTTGTAGTCGAGGTCGACGGGGTTCTGCGTCGTGAGCACCATGCCGAGCCCGAATGCCCTCGCCTGCTTCATGAGCGTCAGGATCGGCCGCTTCGAGGGCGGCTCCGCCACCGGGGGGAAGAACCCGAACACCTCGTCGATGTAGACGAGTCCCCTGAGGCTCGTCGTCCCCGTCTGCGCGCGCATCCACGTGATGACCTGCTCGAGGAGGAGCGTGACGAAGAACATGCGCTCGGCGTCGGAGAGGTGCGCGATGTAGAAGATCGCCATCCGCGGCTTCCCGGACGGCGCGTTCATGATCTGTCCGATCTCGAGCGGCTGTCCTTCGAGCCAGCGCTCGAAGCCCGGAGCAGCGATGAGGTTGTTGATCGCCATGGCGACCTCGAAACGGTCCTTCTCCGGGAAGAACGTGTCGAGGTCGAAGACGCCTAGCTTCCGCATCGGCGGGTTCTGGACGTACCCGATGAGCTTCGCGAGATCGAGGTCCTCGCCCTCCCGCCAGACGTGCTCGATGATGTTCGCGAGGAGGATGTGCTCGCGGCTCTTGACTGGATCGGCCTCGATGCCGATCAGGCCCAGGACCGCGGAGACGGTCCCCTGCACGCGCTCGCGAAGCGCTTCCTCGTGCTCGTCCCAGTCGAGATCGGGCGCCGCGAACGAGTGGAGGATGCTCACGGGAATGCCCGCGTCCGAACCCGGGGTGTAGATCCGGAAGTCGGCGCTCTCCTTGAGGCGACGGATCCGCTCGGGCCCCTCGTCCCAATCGGCGAGCCCGTTTCGCCACACGTCGGCGATCTTCGCCGCGTACTCCTCGACGGTCTGGCCCTTCCTCCGGGCGTCGTCGACGTTGACCCAGGGCAGGAAGTCCTCAGGCTTGAGATCGGGGAACGTCAGGAGGAGGTTCGTGAGATCGCCCTTGGGGTCGATGATGATGGCGGGCACGCTGTCGAGCGCCGCCTCCTCGAGAAGGCTGACGCAGAGGCCCGTCTTCCCGCTCCCGGTCATCCCCACGCAGACCGCGTGCGTCGTGAGGTCGCGCGCGTCGTACATCACGGGGCGATCGAGGATCTCCCCCGCCTCGAGGTCGTACTCCTTGCCGAGGTAGAACGCACCCAGCTTCTCCAGATTCTCCATGGCTCTCCTCCGGGCGGGATGCTCGTTGCGGTTCAGATTCGCGAGACTCACAGCTTACCGCGTCCCGCATCGGCGCACAAGCCCGCCACCGGGGCCTCGGCGGCGGCGCACCGGCTCTTCTCCCGCGCGCGCAGCCGTGGTATCATCGGTAGTTCACCCTACCCACAGAGGAGGAGAACCACCATGCCCGAGGCGATCACGAAAGAGAAGCTCCCCCACTGGGACCTGTCGAACGTCTACAAGGGTCTCGAGACCGAGGACTTCGAAGCCGACCTGGCGAAGAACATCCGCCAGATGGACGAGATCGAAGCCCTGATCGAGAAGCACGGCATCGGCCGGCTCGACGCTCCCCCGACCGACATCGCCGCGACGGCGAAGGCGCTGGACGAGTTCCTCAAGCTCGTGACCGACATGTATCTCATCCGCTCGACGCTCTACGCCTACGTCTCGAGCTACGTCACGACCGATTCCTACGACAAGGTCGCGGCGAAGCGCCTGAGCGAGATGGAGAAGCTCGGCGTCCGCGTCTCCAGTATCTTCGTCCGGTTCGAGTCGTGGATCGGATCGCTCGCCCCCGTCCTCGATGATATCTGCGAGAAGGCGCCCTACGCAAAGGAGCACAGGCTCGCTCTGTCGGACATCGTCGATCAGAGCAAGTACCTCATGGACACCCCCCTCGAGGACCTCGCTTCGGAGCTCCTCGTCTCCGGCGGCGGGATCATGCACAAGCTCCAGGGCACGGTGACGAGCCAGCTCAAGACGCCGTTCGAGAAAGACGGGAAGACCGAGGACATCCCGATCACGGTCCTCAGGAACTTCGGGAACTCGCCCGACGAGAAGCTCCGCCGGCGTGCGTTCGAGACGGAGATCAAGGGATACGAGTCGATCAGGGAATCGATCGCCTTCGCGCTGAATTGCGTGAAGGGCACGGCCATCACGCTCTCGGAGCGGCGCGGGTTCGACGGCGTCCTCCACGCCTCGCTCGTCTACAACAGGATGGACCAGGAGACCCTCGACGCGCTCCTCGCGTCGATGACGGAGTCGTTCCCGGCGTTCCGCCGGTACTTCGTGAGCAAGGCCAAGAAGCTCGGGAAGGAGCGGATGGCGTGGTGGGATCTCACGGCGCCGCTGGGCGAGGTCGAACTGACCTACTCGTGGCCGGAGGCGTCCGACTACGTCGTCGAGCAGTTCGGGAGCTTCAGCGACGAGCTCGCGGGCTTCGCCCGGCACGCGTTCGACAGGAACTGGATCGACGCCGAGCCGCGCGACGGGAAGCGTGGCGGAGCGTTCTGCATGGGCGTGCGCTCCGTGGAGGAGTCGCGGATCCTCGCGAACTTCGACGGCAGCTTCGATCAGATGACGACGCTCGCGCACGAGCTCGGGCACGGTTTCCACAACCACTGCCAGAAGGGGCTTCCGATGCTCCGCCGCGGCTCGCCGATGACGCTCGCTGAGACGGCGTCGATCTTCTGCGAGACGATCGTGTTCAACGCCGCTCTCGATTCCGCGCCCGAGGGCGCGAAGCTCGGGATCCTCGAGAACCAGCTCATCGGCGCGTCCCAGACGATCGTCGACATCTACTCGCGGTTCATCTTCGAGTCGGAGGTCGTCAAGCGGAGGGAGAAGGCCGAGCTCTCCGCGGACGAGTTCTGCGAGATCATGCTCGACGCCCAGCGCCAGACGTACGGCGACGGGCTCGATCCGAACCATCTGAACGGGTACATGTGGCTCTGGAAGCCGCACTACTACTCGCACGGCTACAACTTCTACAACTTCCCCTACGCGTTCGGGCTCCTCTTCTCGCTCGGCGTCTACGCCATGTACCTGAAGGAGGGGGACGCGTTCATCCCGCGCTACAAGGAGCTCCTCCGGAGCACCGGCGAGGGGAAGGCCGCCGACATCGCCGCGAAGTTCGGGATCGACATCCGATCGCGGGACTTCTGGGACGGGAGCCTCGCGGTCGTCGCGAAGCAGATCGACCAGTACTGCGACCTGGACGCGGCGTAGGGGTCCGGCCGGGAGCCGCAGCGGTGCACTACGATGAATGGGGGAGCCTACTGGCTCCCCCACTTTCTCGTCTCGGTACGGGCGGCGGCGATACGGACGATCTCGCCTACGCCGCGACCTTGAGGATCACGATGGTGACGTCGTCGGCCTGGTCCTCGAGCCCCGTGAACGCCCAGACGGCGTCGATCAAGGCCTTCCCGATCGCTTCCGCGGACTCGCTCCGGTGCTTCTTGAGCACCTCCGTGATGCCCTCGATGCCGAACTCGTTCGCTCCCGGATCGCCCGCCTCGGTGATGCCGTCGGTGTAGAGGCAGAGGACCTCCCCTGCCGCCAGATCGATCTCAGCCACCTCGCAGTCGGCCTCGTCGAGGAAGCCCAACATGCAGGTCCCTTCCTCGAGCAGCCGGTCCGCCCCGTCGCTCGAGACGATGATCGGAGCGTCGTGGCCGGCGCGGACGTACCGGAGGCGGTGGGTCACCTTATCGATCTCCGCGAGGAACATCGTGATGAATTTCCCGACCTCTGTATTGCGATAGACGAGGCGGTTCAGGTTCTCGGCCGTCTTCTGGAGATCGAACGAATCCTGGAAGACGTGGCAGTGGAGCCCCGCCTGGACGTTCGACATGAGGAGCGACGCGGGAAGTCCTTTCCCCGAGACGTCCGCGATCGTGAAGACGATCGGCCTTCCCTCGCCGAGATCGAGAACGTCGAAGTAGTCGCCCGAGACCGCGAGCGAACTCACGTTCGTTCCCCATATGTCGAGCCCCTCGACCGTCGGGATCTCGTCGGGCAGGAAGCCCTCCTGGGTGCGCCGCGCCGTCTCCATCTCCTTGTGGACGCGCTCGTTCTCGACCTCCTCCGCGTGAAGCTCCTTCGCCGTGTGCACGTACGACGTGACGATCGCGTGCGAACCGACGAGGAAGAGACAGCCGAGGAGGAGCCCCGCCGGGAGGACCAGGTCGGCCTGCGCGTGGAGGAACCCGGTCGCGACGACGGCTGCCCCGATCACACCGAGGACGACGAACGCGGCGAGCTCCGGCCGCTTCCGCGGGATCGCGATGATGCAGACCACGCACCAGAGGACGTTCCACAGGAGCGTCGTGAGCCAGCCAGCGTCGCGGATCGGCGCGCCCCGGATGAGCGTCTCCGTGATGGCGGAGAGCACGACCACGCCGGACTGTCCGAAGGCCTCGACTCCTCCGCCGAGCTTCTGCCTCCGCGGCACGTCGACGAAGTCCGTCAGGGGATCCTCGATGAGGCCGATCAAGGCGATCCTGCCGTCGACGGCGCCTTCGGGGATGTTGCCCGCGAGGGCGTCGCGGTAGGAGACGGTTGGAACGCGCGTATCGACGGAGGGGAACTCGATCGGCATCGGGTCGTCGCGCTTGATCCCCGAGAGGCGCTCCGGGAGCGTCTGGAGACCGAGTCGCGTAAGCCGGCGGTCCGGAAAGAACCGCCGCACGATCCCGTCCGCGTCGGCGTCGACGTCGACCACGTAGGCGCCCTGTGATGCGGCCACGAGGAGCGAATCTGGATAGCGCTGGGGCCGGAGGACGACCGCGTCGCCCGATCCCGTCGTCAGTCGCTCCTCGCCGAGCGACATAACGAGGAAGACGTTGCCGGCAGCCGTCATGCTCTCGGCCAGTTCGACCGGCGGTTCCGCGTACGCGTCGGCCCCCATCTCGAGGTCGAAGACGACGGCCCTGGCCCCGGCATCGCCGAGCTCCCTGATTATCTTCGAGTGCTCCGGAACGTGTCGCGAAAGGGGGAAGACGGGACGCCCGAACACCTCGGACCTGGTGGCGCGATCGATCCCTACGACCGCCACCTCGGTCCACGGGGCGACCGGACGCTTCGAGTGGAAGAAGTTGTAGAACCGCCCGTCCAGAGCAGTCCAGAGGATCGGCTGCAGGACGTAGGCGATAGGTATCAGGTAGAGGAGCGGCAGGAGCCTGCGCGGCAGGCCCTTCATCAGTCCGGCAAACGGGTTCACTCGATCTCCCGGAGTCGCGCCAGGTCCTCGTAGGCTTCCTTGTAGAGACCGCACTCGGCGAGGGCCTGGGCGCGCCAGAGCCTCGCGGACCGGTCGTTGGATCCGGATTCGACGGCGGCGTCGAGCCGGTAGATCGCCTCGTCGTGCAGTCCGACCGAGAGCAACAGAACGCCCGCCTCGAGATCGTCCAGACTGTCGGCGACCTTGTCGACCTCCGCCTCCTCATCCGAAGCGAGGACGTGGAAGGACCGCCACTCGCTCTGAACGTCCCATCCCTCGACGTCGGGACCGACCTTCCAGACGTACTCGGCCCCCGCGACGAGCTCCTCGAGCACGATGCTGTTGTCGCGCACCGACCGCGTGATCTCCTCGCCGTCGTCCTGGGCCACCGTCAGTCGATAGCGATCGACACCCGGCACCGTGCTCCAGTAGAACGTGGATCGTCCGGACCTCACCGATCCGCCGGGCGCGGGGATGACCGGCACAGGCGCGTCGCCGGCGACCGTCCAGTCCCGTCCGCCTCGCGTCGTGAGTGGGCGCCTCCGGCTCTCCCCGATCCAATCCGCCAGCTGTCTGCGGACCCAGGTCGCGACGTTGTCGATCATGCCGTCCGGAGCCGTGCTCGAGAACTGGAGCTCCGCTGGACCCTCCAGCGTGAAGCTCTCGCCGTGCGGCGTGAATCCGGTGCACCGCGCTCCCTCCTGCAGGGCGACCGTGTCGCCGCCCATGAGCACGAAGCCCTCGAGCGCGGAGTGCCGCATCCCTGATCGGGTCACCTGGACATCTCCCACAACGGAGACCACGATCCCCCTCGACCCAGCATCCTCCTTCGCCCTGTCCGATGCAGTCGCTTCGATGCCGAGACCGACGATCAGGAGAATGAGCAGGACGATTGCGACGCGCTGATGAACCATGGGAGCCTCCCTCTGTACGGAGTGCCTGCGACACGGCCTCGCCCGCGCGGGCGGACCGCTCCGGCCCGACCCGCCGGGGTCCGGGTGACGGCAGTTCATATAGTAACACAGCCCAGGCAGAAACGACACCGGCGGAAACCGGGCCGATTCAGACACCCCGCAGGCATGGCGCAAGACGAGGCGGACCCGCGCCGGGAGTCGAATGCGCCCAGGCTGATCCGCCTCGTTCGTGGTGCTCTGCTCCGACCTCTATTGTCGCCGATCTGATCTGGTGAAAGGGCCCCGGCGCTCCCGCTGCCACATCGTCCGGACACCCCCCGGTGCCGCCGCCGCGGCAACGGGAACGCGTCTACTCGAGACCCCGAACCTGGATCAGATCCTCGTATGCCTCTTTGTGCAGCCCGCAGTCCGCGAGCGCCTGGGACCGCCAGAGCCTGGCGGACCGCTCGCTGTCGCCCGAGTCCGTGGCCGCGTCGAAGCGATAGATGGCCTCGTCGTGGAGCCCCATCGAGAGCAGAAGGACGCCGGCCTCCAGGTCGTCCATGGTCGCGATGGCCGCGTCGAGCTGCTCCTCTTCAGCCTCGCCCAGGACCCGGAACTCGCGCCAGTTCCCGTGGCCGGCCCAGCCATCGACGGCCGGACTGACCCTCCAGACGTACTCGGCTCCGGACTCGAGCTCCTCGACGGTCGCGGTGTTCCCGCGCACCGTCCGGACGATCTCGTCGCCGAACGCGGGAGCAATGGTCAACTCGTACGCGTCGACGCCCGACACGGTGCCCCAGTGAAGCTCGGGCTCCCCGGGGCGCACGGCGCCGCCGGGAGCCGGCATGATCATGGCCGGCGCCTCACTCGTGATGACCCAGTCGCGCACGCCCCTCGTCGTGAGCGGTCGGCGCTTGCTCTCGCCCACCCAGTCGGCGAGCTGAGACTGGATCCACGAGGCGACGTTGTCGACGAGTCCGCCTTCCGATCCGCTGGGAAGCTGGAACTCGGACGGGCCCGTGAGGGCGAAGTTCTCGCCCTGCGGGGTGAACCCGCTGCACCGCGCGCCGGTCCTCACAATGATCGTGTCGCCACCCATGAGCACGAAGCCCTCGCTCACGGACTCCTGGCCGTCCGACCGCTCGACCAGGACGTCCCCGGTCACGGAGACGACGACGCCCGACGAGGCGTCGGCCTCCTGCGAGGCGGCCGGCACTGCCAGCAACACGATCGACAGAACCAGCGCGACGGCGATAACACTCCTGTGGATCATGATCTGCCCCCTTCTGTCTCTCCCCGGGGTCGTGCCGTCAGTCACCCGGGCTCTCCCGTTTTCTCCTGTCGCCCCGGGGTCCGAGCGGCGGTCTCCCCGAGCGGTAACGAACCCTCTATCTAAACTACGATTTCCAGCCGCTCTGAGTTGGCGGAAACTGCAGGAAGTTTACGGATCCTACTGACGATCTCCTATCAGAATGAACGCGGCCCAATAATAGGGATGCTGGAACGGCTTCCGTCCGCGCTCGTCTTCGTACTCGCGGAGCCAGAGCTTGGCCTCCCGAAGCGCCTCGGCCTTGGTCATCTGCCCGCCCGTCTGCCCGGTCCGCTCGTCTTCGTAGGATCCGGTCCGGTTCTCGTAGAAACGCCTCATGAGGAGCGACGTCGCCTGGTCGTCGACCTTCCACAGGCCGACCAGGAGGCTCCTCGCTCCGGTCTGCAGGAACGCGTGCGCGAACCCGATGTACCCCTCGCCCCCGACCTTCCGGCCGAGCCCGGTCTCGCACGCGGAGAGCGTGACGAGATCCGCGTCGAGCTTCCACTCGCGCACGATCTCCTCCGCCGTGAGGAACCCGTCGTAGATGCGCGCTCCCGCGAGCGCCGCCTCGAGCGGGTCCGGAAGGCCGACCTGGCAGAGCACGAGCGCGGACCGCTCGGGCCTCTCGTCGTCGACGACAGCGTGGGTCGCCAGGTGGATGCTCCCGAAGCCGGCAAGCTCGCCGGACTGCGCGAGACGAACGAGCGCCTCCTCCGACGCGTCGGGACCCAGGAGGACCGTCGATCCGGAGACGAGATCCTCGAGCATCGCGACCTCGGCGCGTGAAGCCGGGAGACGCTGGAACGTGGTCACGGTTCCTACGCCGCGAGACCCACCCCGCGTTCCTCCGGCCGCCGCCTCCTCTGTCATCGCCTCGAGGTGTGCGAGGGTGAACGGCGGATCTCCGAGCAGGAGCATCCCGCTCGTCCCGGTGTCCCCCTCCTTCGACGACGCCCGTTCCTCCAGCCAGCTGTAGACCGTGGCCGACGGCGCATAGGAGATCGCGTACTGCTCGCCGAGGAGCCGCCCCTCGCCGTCGACGAACGCCTCGAGCGGAAGCCCGAGCGTCGGTCCGGACGGAAGGATGACGAGCTCCTCGACACCGTCGAGGGCCGGCACGATCGGCGCGACGCGGCGCTTCCACGCTCCCGCCGCGTCTCGCGTGACCCCGATGCCGGATGATCTCGCGTCGATCAACTGGCTCCGAAGCCTCGCGAGTCCTTCGCGCGCGCGTCCGCCATCGTCCCCTGACGCGAGTTCGCAAGCAGCCCACGCGACCGGCCCCTCGTGCCGCACGGCGTAGACCCAGACGTTCCACCGATCCGGATCGGCTTCGACGTCGACCCACCCGAGGATCGCCGTCGTGGGCGTCAGGCTCGCCTGGATCCGTTCGAGCGGGTACGCCTGGCCCTCAGAGACCGGGTACTTCCTTCTGATCTCCTCGCGGAAGACGCTCCAGCGAGCCTCCGCCGAGAGGAGCGCCGTCTCCGTCACCGCTACCATCGCCTACGTCTCGCCCGTCGGGTCCGAGGCGGCCGCCGCGCGATAGGCGGCGACCTGGCGCTCGAGCGTCCCGATGGCGTCCTTGAGCGAATCTTCGCGCGCGATCTCCCAGTCCTCGAG
>JALGWI010000006.1 GCA_025774245.1 bacterium | reverse complement strand
CCGCGCCGGACTACGCCGCCCGCTCGCTCCGCCGAAACGTGAACGTGCCCCGCGCAGAGAACTGCGCGGGGCACGTCTTCACATGGTCGATCGATCCTGCTCGCGGGGCAGCCTGCCTGCTACTTCCGTCTTCCTCCACCTCCACCGCTGCGCGAGCCTCCGCCTCCGCTCCGCGAACTCCCGGAGGACGATCGGCCGGAGGAGGAGCGGCTGGAACTGCTTCTGGACTGCTGCGTCCGCTGGGTCCCGCGGTTTCTCGCAGCCTTGTCTTGCTGCACGCGCTGCGACGGCTGCTTGCTCGAGGAGGACCACCCGCCGCTGCTCTTGTTGTCGCGCGTCTGCCACGAGTTGCCCTGGTTGCGGTAGACGTTCCCCTGCTTGTCGCTGTAAACGTTGTTCTGCTTGTTCGTCTGCCTCGGCTGCTTGAGATCCGACGAGCCCGCGGGGCGCGTGCTCGGGGACTGGCCTCCGGTCGAGGCCCGTGGAGGGTCGCGTCGTACCCGTGCGGCCGGGATCCCTGCCGCCGGTTGCCGGCTGCGCGCGTGCCACGTCGCGAGAGGAGGGTCGGGCGCCGCCGGGGCTTGACCCGCCCGTGCGACGGACGCCGTGGTCCCGTCCCTTGTACATGTTGTTCGAGTGGTGCCCGGGCCGCCCCGCGCTGGAGCCGTGGCGGTAGCCGGCGCGATAGCCGGCGCGGGCTCCGTGACGGTACCCGCGATGGTACGCGTGGCGGTACCCGCCGTGGTACCCGGCGCGGTAGCCCCAGCGGTAGCCGCCGACACCCCACCAGCCCCCGTACATCGGCCTGCCCCACCCGATGCCGATCCACCCGAAGCTGATGCCGAACGAAAATCCCCAGCCGCTGTACGGGTTCCAGTGGACGCCGTAGCCGTACGTGCAGGGGCGGGGATAGTAGTAGTGGCCGTACCACGGGCGGTACCAGTAGCCGGTGCCGTAGACCACGCACCCGCGGTAGACGTAGGAACTGAGGTACGCCGGCGTGTATCCGACGTACACGACTTCCGGCGTCGACTCGTAGATGTAGACGTACTTGACGTTGTGGACCGGGCAATCGGCGGGGATGTCCTGGATCTCGGGAGGCACCGACGTGGCGACCTCCCACGGCCCCTCGGGCCCGTTCGACAGGAACCAGATCGCCTCGTCGCAGCAGTAGTACGTGTTCCCGACGAGGAGCACCGACTTGTCCGTGTTGATCGCGTACGCGACATTGTCGGCACAGCTCTCGAACTGGGGATCTCCGTCGTATGTGACCTCGACCGTCGCGGTCTTGCGGTCGACCTCGGCAGTCTGCGGGATGGAGTTCTCGAGGACGGCCTCCTTGGCCTCCTGGGTCCCGGCCACGCTCACCAGGACAGTCCCGACGTCGGAGTCGGCGGGGATCTTCGCGAAATCTGCCGGCAGCTCGTCCGGCGCGACGTACTTCCAGGTGTGTCCAGTCATCGAGTCCGAAGCGTACCAGCGCCCGGCCAGCAGAACGTAGTACAGCTGGCTCTCGATGACCATGAGGACGTCATTCTCCGTGTTCTCCATGTAGAGAAGCTCCGTTCCCTCGACGGGAACGAACGCCGGGGCGCCGTCGACCTCGATGATCTCCGCGGGGGCGGTTCGGAATACGATCCTGGGGATCGGGATCTCGCCGGGATCCCCGACGTCCTCGGGCGGTGACTCCTCGGTTCCCGCTTCGGCCGCCGCCGCCGCGGCCTCGGCAGCCTGCTTCTCTTCTTCCTTACGGATCTCCTCGGCGACCATGCCGACCTCTCCGGGGAGATCGGTTGTTACCTCCCAGCTCCCCTTGAGGTCGGTCGACGCGTACCAGTGCTCCCCACCCTTCAGGTAGTAGCGCTTCGACTTCGGCTCCTGCAAGATGTAGTAGGCAGAATTGGCCACGTACTTGAGATCGGTGTTCTCGAGCTCGGCGAGGATCGGCTCACCGTCGATCACGATGAGCACGGTCGGCTCGGTCGCGTAGATGATCTCCGGCGGTTCGGTGTTGATGTCGGAGACGCCGCTGCCCGTCCCCTCGAGCGCCTCCATGCCTGCAATCAGGCGATCGAGCGAGAGCTCGAGCTCCCACTTGGGAATCTCCTGCTCGAGGTAACGAGAGAGGGCGGCGACTTCCTCGTCGGTCTTGTCGGGGAACTTCGCGGCCGTCACTTTGACCGATTCCAGATAGACGACCCTCTCGTCGGTGTCCGTGTGCAGGCGGGCTTCGATCCACACGGCGCCGAAGATGGGCTGGCTCTCTCCAGTCAGCGTAACGGACACGGCCGATCGGGACTCCAGCTTGTCGCCCGTGAAGCTCTCGAGCTGAGGCTGATAGATGACGACCGTGCCGAAGTCGGCATCGATCTGCCGTGGCCAGGTGGGTATCTCTTCCGTTTCTTCCAGCCCGACCGCCGGCTCGCCCTGCTCCTGCTGCGCTCCCAGGGGAGCGGCGGTGGAGACGAGATACGCCACGATGACCACCGCGGCGTTCCAGCGTCGCAATCGCATTATCGAATTCATATCCATCCTCCGGTTCATCGACTCCGCGCTCGGCCATCAGCCTTTTCTTCATCGCGAGCGCGGATGTGGTTGCTCCCGTAGCCGCGCTGCGCGCGGCGTCTCCAACACTATAGGCGCCGGTTTGGGGCGAGTCAACGATGAGGCGCCTGCACGATATGATTGACGTTCGGTAGGGGCCGTCGATTCACGCTCGAAGTGCGGAATGGGGCGGCCCGGGGCAGCTCCGGGGGTCCGCGGAGAGCCGTGGCGAGGTTCCCGGGGATGCCCGTGGTCCGATCCTGAGTGATGCTCTACACTGCCGGAGGAGGAGGAAACACCGTGCCGGCAGGGAGACGAGGATGAGCGGTCACGGTGCCCGTGGATGCGGGGCTTCGGCAATCCGGGTCGTGCTCTCTGTCCTCGGCGTGCGATCCTCTCGCTCGGGCGGTTCTTCACTGTGAACGTGGCGATCCACGCCGAGCAGCGGATCGTGAGGCACGGACCGTACCGGTGCGTGCGGCATCCCTCGTACACCGGACTCCTTCTGGCCTTCGTCGGACTCGGGCTGTCGTTCGGTAGCTCGCTCAGCCTGGCCGCCGTCGTGGTTCCGATCACGGGTGCGATGCTCTGCCGGATCCGCGTTGAGGAAGAGGCGCTCGTGAACGCGTTGGGCGAGCAGTACGCGTCGTGCGCGACGGGAACGAAACGTCTCATCCCGGGCATCTACTAGAAGAGGGGCCGGAGGAGGAGCGATGCCGCGGCCCCGAGGCTTGGGGGAAAGCGGGGGCGTGGCGGAGCGAAGGCTTGACAGGTCGGCAGGCACGGGTTATGCTTAGACGCATAGGCATGGGTCTATGCATCATAGACACCGTCTGAACGCAGACGGCGCGAGCGGGAGAGGGGCGATGGACGAGCGCTGCAGCCTGATGTTCCAGGCCCTGGCGGACAGGACGAGGATCAAGATCCTCGAGCTTCTCAAGAAGGAGGAGGAGCTCTGCGTGTCCGCGATCGGCAGCCACTTCGACATGACGCAGCCCTCGATCTCGCATCACCTCGACGTTCTCAAGCGGGCGGGACTCGTGAAGAGCGAGAAGCGCGGGCGGGAGGTGTACTACAGCTTCGACCGGGACGCGATGATCGATTGCTGCTGCGCACAGCTCCGGGTGTTCGATCTCGACATCATCCCGATGACGAAGGGCGTGACACTCGTGAGACGCGAGGAGAAGGAGTGACAGCAAGGAGGGGAAGGCGGTGAGTTTTTTTGCGTCTATCCATAGATATAGTCCTATCGGTCTATGAAAGGGGGTGAGAACGATGTCCGAACGGAAGAGCAGGAGCAACTGCGTCGTGGTGCTGTGCGGCTCCGATGACGAGTCGAAGTGCGTGAGGGTGACCAAGTGCGACTGCGACGACGTCCAGGCGATCGTCAAGAAGCTGGACGCATGCTGCGAGTCCTCCGACGACTGCTGCGTGCCCGACGACCGTTGACGGTCACAGGGTTCGAAGCTCAACGTCCCTCACTGGTGATGTTCGCGGGCCCCCCGCACCACGCGGCGGGCCCGCTGTCTTCGGGGCGTGCTCGGGAACGGCTCGCGTGATACCCTGAGTGGAATCGACAGGCGGCCGTTCGGCCCAACGCTCGCGCGGCGCTCGGCGTCTAACCCGGATAGAGCGTTCCGGGGTGTCCCGCGACCGATCGACAGGTCCGGGAGCCCCCATCTTCGGGCCCGTAGCTGCGGGCTCTTCACAGGAGGGAGATCGTGAGAAGGGAATCGACGCCATCGCTTCGCTGGACGGTCATGCCGCTCGCTCTCGCTGCGGCGCTCTGCGTTGCCCCGAGGGCTTTCGGCGAGCTCGTCGACTTCGGGTCGGATCGCTGGATCATGCGGAATGCAGAGGTCTCCGAGCACCTCGGCCGAACGAGCCTGGCGGGATTCGCATACCTCGACGATGTCGATCTCGCCGACGGCGTCATCGAGGTCGACGTGGCGCTGACGGGGAGCCCCTCGTACCCGTGCGTCGGCGCGCGCTCCTATCCCGGGATCCTCTTCCGCGTCCACTCCGACACGGACCACGAGAGGTTCTACATTCGTCCGCACCGCGCGCCCTTCTATCCCGACGCCCTCCAGTACACGCCCGTCTTCAACGGGATCGCCGGCTGGCAGCTCTACAACGGAGAAGGATACACGGCGGGCGCCGAGATCCCGGCGGGCGAGTGGGTCCACCTCACGCTGGAGATGGCGGGGACCCAGGCGCGGCTCTACATCGGCGACTCGGAGACGCCGGCGCTCGTGATGACCGATCTCAAGCACGGCGCGACGGGCGGATCGGTCGGCGTCATGGGGCCGGGCGACGGCACGGCCTACTTCTCGAACTTCGAGTACCGTGCCGATGGCGAACTCGTGTTCGATCCGCCGCCCGCGTTCGAGACGCCGCCGGGCGTCGTCACGAACTGGGAGATCTCACCGGCGTACACGCTGGGCGAGGTCGATCTCAGGGTGCATCCGGAGGAGCAGGGCTTCACCGAAGTCCCGTGGACACGCATCGAGAGCGACGCCACCGGGCTCGTCGACGTCGCGCGGCACGCGGGCCGACTGGGCCGGGCACCCGACTGCGTCTTCGCGCGCACGACGCTCCGCGCGGACGAGCAGGAGATCCGCGAGATCCAGGTCGGCTACAGCGACGCCGTGAGCGTCTTCCTGAACGGAGAGCCCGTGTTCACCGGAACGAGCGCCTACCGCCAGCGCGATCCGTCGTTTCTGGGGATCGTGGGCCTCTTCGACGCGCTCTACCTGCCACTTGAGGCCGGTGAGAATGAGGTCCTCCTCATCGTCGCGGAGTCGTTCGGCGGATGGGGATTCATGTGCAGGGACGGCGACGCCGTCTTCCTCCACGAGGATCTCACGGAGATTGCGAAGACCGGCGCGGGTCTCCTGACCCCGGAGGCGGTGGTCTACGATCCCCGGCGGGACGTCTTCTACGTCTCGAACTACGACGCGTACGGTCGTGCGCCCGGTGACGGTGCCCAGTTCCTCTCCAGGGTCACTGCCGAGGGCGAGATCGCCGAGCTTGTGTGGATCGACGGCCTCGACAGGCCGACGGGCATGGCGCTCGCCGACGATACGCTCTTCGTCGTCGAGAGGACCGGTGTGGCGAAGATCGACCTCGCCTCGGGTGAGATCGTCGGTCGCATTGCGCTCGAGGGAGCGGGCTTCCCGAACGACATCGCCATCGATTCCGACGGCCGTCTCTACGTGTCGGACTCGTCGGCGAACACCATCATCAGAATCGTCGACGGGATCGCCGAGGCGTGGCTGATCGGGGGCGAGATCTCCCGCCCGAACGGCCTCCACGTCGACGGGGACAGGCTCGTCGTGGGGAACAACGGGGACGGCACCCTGAAGGGCGTCGACCTTGCGACCGGCGAGGTCTCGACGATCGTCGCGCTCGGCGAGGGGATCATCGACGGGGTCAGCTCCGACGCCGCCGGCAATCTGCTCGTCTCCCACAACGAGGGGAAGCTCTACCGGATCGCGCCGTCGGGCGAGATCGAGAAGCTGGCGGACACGACCGGGCCGGGCGTGAGCGCCGCCGACTTCGCGTACTCGGCGGATCGAGGGCTCCTGGCCGTCCCGACCTTCGTGGACGACCGGGTAGTGCTCTACCGTCTGGCGGAGTGAGGGGAGTTGTCCGTCGGGGCGTTGCGGTGGTATCGTGAACGATGCGGCGGCCGCTCAGGATGGAGGGTTCTCATGCAAGTCATCGCGGACTTCAGCGTGGTCCCGATCGGCGTGGGCGTTTCGGTCTCACGCTACGTGGCGGCGTGCCACGAGGTGCTCTCGGAGGCGGGCCTCGAGACGCGCCTCCACGCCTACGGAACGAACGTCGAGGGCGAGTGGGACGAGGTCTTCACTGCGATCAGGCGGTGCCACGAAGTGATCCACGGAATGGGAGCGCCGCGCATCTCCACCGTGATCAAGGTGGGGACGCGGACCGACCGCGACCAGACCATGCTGGACAAGGTCGAGAGCGTGGAGGCGAAGCTCGATCGCGGAGAGGGCGGCGGGGCGCTCAACGGCGAGTAGCGCATCAGACGATGGAGGCGAGAGGTTTGGAGATCCGTCCGTACAGGGAGTCAGATGAGGAGGCGGTGGTCTCGCTCTGGCGCGAGGTCTTCTGGGACGCGCCGGCGTGGAACGTCCCGGAGGAGGACATCCGCCGCAAGCTCGAGATCCAGCGGGAGCTCTTCCTCGTGGCGACCGAGGGCCACCAGCTCGTCGGGACCGCACTGGGAGGGTACGACGGGCACCGCGGTTGGGTCTACTACGTGGCGGTGAGCTCGGAGCATCGGAGGCGGGGCATCGGGGCGGCCCTCATGCAGGGGATCGAGGACGGGCTCGTCGCGATGGGGTGCCCGAAGCTCAATCTGCAGGTCCGAGCGGACAACCGGGGAGTGCTGTCGTTCTATCGGAGCCTCGGCTACATGCTCGAGGACCGCGCCAGCTTCGGGAAGCAGCTGCGGCGCGCAAAGGGCGGACCCGATCGCCACGGGAAGTAGCGACGGGCAGTAGCGTTCCCGGGTTCTGGGTCAAGGAGGTTCCGTGAGTTACTACTTCTCGAAGCGAGTCGATGCGTCCTTCGACGATGCCGTCATTGCTGTCACCGAGAGGCTCAAGGAAGAGGGATTCGGTGTACTCACCGAGATCGACGTCCGCGCGACGTTCAAGAAGAAGCTGGACATCGACTTCCGGCAGTACCGGATCCTCGGCGCGTGTCACCCTCAGTCGGCGCACCGCGCGATCCAGGCCGAGGAGAAGATCGGCCTGATGCTCCCGTGCAACGTGATCGTACAGGAGACCGACGGCGGCGCGGTGGAGGTGGCGGCGATCGATCCGGTCGCCTCGATGCAGGCGGTCGACAACCCTGCGCTCGGGGAGATCGGAGTCGAGATCCGGGGGAAGCTCAAGAGCGTGATCGACAAACTGTGAGGGGAGCGAGAAGCCGAGGATGGCGAGAGCCATGACGGAAACGGTCCTGGCGCCACTCTAGTTGGTCGATGTCAGTTTGATCGGGCAGCGAGGCGGGGCGAACTCACCCCAGGGGACGTCCTCAGGTGGAACCCCTGTGGGTCTTTTCGAGCGCCCGGCTGAAGTACTGCAGGTCGGAGTCATGGTGGCAGTGCTTGTACTTCTTGCCGCTCCCGCACCAGCACGGCTCGTTGCGCCCAAGGCACTGGGCCGACTGCGGGGGGCGGCGCCGAAGCCTGTCAATGAGACCCATCGGTGAAGATCCTCGCTCTCGAGGTTTCTCGTGTGCGCCCGAGACCGGAATGCGTCCGGGACGCCGGGCACGAACATCCGGCCTTATGATGCAAGTATAGAGCCAGAGATGCCGCAGGTCCAGGGGATTGACGAGGGAGGCCTCAGGCGCAGGACGACCCGACAGCGTTCGCGTCGTCGGGGCCGCCGCGCGGAGCGAGAGACACGGGCGCGCGGCGCCCGAGCCAGGGAGGACACTATGGAGGTCAGGGTGATCGAACGCGGGCCGCTGATCCTGGCGGGTCTCGACTTCTACGGGAACCCGTTTGCGACCGGCGAGGGGTGGACGGAGGAGAACCAGATCGGCAAGCTCTGGAGCAGATTCAGCGCGTTCATGGAGGAGAAGGGAGCGCTCGTCGGGAACATCGTCAACCCCGACAGAGGATACGAGGCTCACATCGAGCCGGACGAGTACGGCTCGACGAAGAACTTCTACGTCATGGTCGGCGTGGAGGTCTCCGGGATCGGCGCGCTTCCCCCCGAACTCTGCGCGAGGATGTTCCCGGGCGGTCCGTACGCGATCTGCACACTCGCGGGGCAGGAGATCACGTCGAACTGGTCGGACGATATCTTCAAGAAGTGGCTCCCGCAATCGGGCTATATCGAGGCACACAAGTTCCTGCTCGAGTACTACGACGGCGACCGCTTCAAGGGGATGGACCGGCTCGAGGAGTCCGAGCTTGACGTCTACGTTCCCATCAAGGAGAGTTCGTAAGGACGCAAACGTTTGTGTGTCGAAGCGTCTCACGGAGCGGTTGCCGGCACGATAGCGTGGCGGCCGCGCGATCGGAACCCAATCGAGCGAGGTGACTGGCATTGCGAGCTTCACGGCGCATCACGGCGGGCCTCCTCTGCCTGCTCGTTGTCGGAGCGGTGTCTTGTTCGACCAGCGCGCCGACGACGGGCTCGATCGACTCGCTGGTCGGACGGGCGAGTCAGGACGAGGTCCGGGAGCAGTTGGGGAGACCGCAGACCGTCCTGACCGCCGATGACGGCGGCGAGATCTGGGTCTACCAGTACGGTGGAGCCAACCCCCGGGACGACGACGCCCGATTCCACACGGCGACCTCGTGCTGGCTCTACGGGCTCGAGTTCAACGATCTCGGCGTGCTCGAAGATTGGGTCCGCGTCGACTGCTCCGAGTACCCCGACCCGCTGGCGCTCCAGAGGCTTCTGTCCTCGGACTAGACGTCGAATCGACGCAGAAGCCGTCGCGCCGCTCCCGCTGTGGAGCGGCAAGGAGGATCCCCTTGTTGTCAGAGAAGGATCAGCGAGGGCTTCCGGAGGTCCTGGCGGATCACGAGATGGCCGTGGGGCGGCTCTACCGCGCACACTCCGAGCGCCTCGGAGAGCATCGGGAATTCTGGCTGCGTCTCGCCGGCGAAGAGGTGGACCACGCCTCGTGGCTCCATTCCCTCTTCCCGTTGATCAAGGAGGGAACGCTGGGGCTCGTGGCGGGGAGGTTCCCGACTGCGGCGATCCGAACCTCGCTGGACTACGTCGAGAAGAGGATCGCAGACGCGTCGGGTGGCGCCCTGACGCTCGTGACCGCGGTTTCGGTGGCGACCGACCTCGAGGACGCGATGATCGAGAAGCGGTTCTTCGATGTAGTCGACGACGACTCGCCGGAGCTCAGGAGGGTTCTCGCGAGGCTCGCCGCGAGCACGAGAGAGCATCTTGAGAGAGTCAAAGCGCTCCGCAGCAGCGTCGCCTCGTTCTGACTTCGATCTCCCTTACCAGCCGCGGTGTCTCGCGAGTCGGCCTGCGGGCGTCCGGGGGCAGGAATCCGTGAAGACGAGAGGGCTGTCGTCGCTCCAGGTGGTCGGTGTGCGCTACTGGGGAACGGGCGCGGAGAGGCAGGAACCGTGTGCGCTCGACGCGTACGCTGCCACGGAGGTCTACAAAGCGGCCGGCGTGCCGTACGGCGTTGTCGAACCGACGGTTCCGGCGAGCCGTCTCGCAGGGTCCGAGAGCGACAGGCTCGGCGAGCTCGGCGGGGCGATCGCTGAGTCCGTCTCTTCGGCGCGCCGCGACGGGAAGGCCGTCCTCGTCGTGGGCGGCAACTGCACCCACATGCCGGGGGTCGTCGGGGGTCTGCAGGACGCGCACGGCGCCCGCGCGCGCATCGGCCTGGTCTGGTTCGACGCACACGGTGACTTCAACACGCCTCGGACGAGCCTGACGAACTCCCTGGGCGGCATGCCGGTGGCGGTCTGCGCCGGCCTCGCGTACCCCGAGTGGCGTGAGGGCTCGCACATCGCCGCGCCGCTCCCGACCGATCGGATCGTCATGGTCGACGTGAGGAATCTCGACCCGGACGAGGAGCGACTCATCCGGGCGACCGACATCGTAGTCGCCGCGCCGGCGCCAGGGTATCCGGGCGCCGCGCTCGCAGGCGCCGTCGAGGATCTGGCCGACCGCTGTGAGATGCTCTACCTTCACATCGACTTGGACGTGCTCGACGAGTCTCTCGTGCCGGGTCATCGCACGCGCGAACCGAACGGTCCGTCGATGGACGAGGTCCGGGCGGCGGTCGACACGGTGATGGCGACCGGGAAGGTCGCCGCCTTCGCGGTCGTCTCGGTCTGCGGCGCGCCGGGGCGCAACGACGTGGACATGGCTTCGGGGACGGAGCTCGTGCGGAGTGGGCTCGAGTCGTGGTCTCGATACGGGATGTTCGGAGAGGAGTGACGATGCGCGCGCGACGGAGATGGACGGCCGTCCTCGCGGCGGTCCTCGTGACCGCCGCTCTCACGTTGGCGCTCGCCGGTTGCGCTGACCGAGCGGAGAGGGACCCCGAGGAGCGACCCGCGGGCGAGACGAGCGCGGTCTCGGCAGGTGGGGAGGCGACAGCACGCGTGACCGTGCCCGAGGGCGAGGCACGGTCGATCGGGACCTTCGTGGCGGCGGTGACGCTGCCCGACGGTTCGACGAGGATCGTGGAGGGCGATCGTGACGGGAGCGTCGCGGGCACCTGGCTCTGCGATCTCACGGGGGACGGCGAGTTCGAGCTGGTCGTGGTGACCACGTCCGCCGGGAGCGGATCCTACGGCGCGGTGTCGGTCTTCCGTCAATCGGTCGACGACTTCGTCCCGGTGCCCGTGGCAGACCTGAACCCGTCCCAGAGCGAGGGCTACATGGGACACGACGAGTTCGCCATCCGCGAGGGGCGTCTCCTGCGCAGCTTCCCACGCTACCTCGAGGGGGACCCGAACGCGGACCCGACGGGCGGAACGGTTCGTCTGGCATACTCCTTCGCATCGGAGGAGTGGATCGAGGAGGAGAGGTGAACGACCCACGCGACGCTTCTCTCCGGCGGGTAGCCGGGAAGCGATTCGCCGAGGCGGGGGGCGTTCGCGGCGAGGAGGAACCGTGACCGGACGCGAGCAGATCGTCGAGTTCAGGCCGATCGGTGTCATCAGGACCCCGTTCACCGAGGTCTCCGGCATGCCCATCCAGCCGGCTGGCGCCGAGGGCGTGAAGGGGAGGATCGAGATGCTCCCGGAGTTCGTCGAGGGGCTCAGGGATCTGGACGGCTTCTCCCACATCACGCTCCTCTACCACCTCCACCGGGCGAAGGAGGCGCGTCTCACGGTTGTGCCGTTCATGGACACCGTGCCCCGTGGCGTCTTCGCTACGCGGGCCCCGCGGCGGCCGAACGCGATCGGCCTCTCCACCGTGAAGCTCGTGTCGATCGAGGGGGGCGTCATCTCGATCGAGAATATCGACGTTCTCGACGGGACGCCGCTCCTCGACATCAAGCCGTACTTCCCGGAGTTCGACGAGCGCACCGATGTGCGCCTCGGCTGGCTCGAGGACGCGAAGGGGAGGGCGAGGCGGACGAGGTCCGACGACCGATTCGATGAGGAGGAGTGAACGATGCCGTTTCTCGAACTGAGCGAACTTGCGGTGAAGGAGCCGGTCCAGGGCTTCAGGGGCAGGGCCGTGCACACCGACAGCATGACCGTCGTCCACTGGGAGATCGACGACGGCTCTGAGATGCCGCCCCACGCCCATCCGCACGAGCAGATCGTGAACCTGGTCGAGGGGAGTTTCGAACTCAAGGTGGGAGACGAGACGAGAGCCCTGACGCCCGGCTCCGTCGTCGCCATCGCGCCGAACGTCCCGCACGGTGGGCGAGCGCTCTCGGACTGCCGCATCATCGACGCGTTCCACCCGGTCCGGGAGGACATGAGATAGCCGCTCCGCGACGCGGACGGGGTCGGCGGGAAGACGAAGGTCGAGGAGGTGCGCGATGAAGTACGGAGCGAGAAACGAGGTTGCCGCCACGGTGAAGTCCGTGACGGCGGGGGATGTGATGACGCTCATCAAGTTCGACGTCACGAAGCCCTGTGAGATGGCCGCGGTGATCACGACGGAGTCGCTCAAGCACCTGAACCTCGAGGTGGGGGACCAGGTGGAGCTCGTCATCAAGGCGGTGCACGTTCTTCCAGTGAAGCGCTAGGGGACAGCCGGCGAAGCGCGCGACCGCGAGGGAGGGTCCGCGAGGACCCGCACACGCCCGAGGAGGACGCAGGGTGGCCGACGAACGAGCCAGGCTCCACGAGAGCATCTACGCCGTGGTGAGGCAGGTGCCTTCGGGGCGCGTGGCGACCTACGGACAGATCGCGGCGATCGGCGACCGCTGCACGCCACGAATGGTCGGCTACGCGATGGCCGCCGTGCCGTTCGGGAGCGACGTCCCTTGGCACCGCGTCATCAACAGCCGCGGAGAGATCAGCACGCGCGCGACTGGAGACGATTGCCCGGAACAGCGCGCGATGCTCGAGGCGGAGGGCGTCCGTTTCGACGAACGCGGACGCGTGGATCTCGAGGAGTTCGGCTGGGCGGGCCCGGGGGTGAAACGCCGCGGGAGGAAGGCTGGCCGGCCCGGCGGGGGCAGAGGGCGTCCGAAGAAACAGTGAGCCGCCGTCGCATCGGGTAAGGCGCAGGCAGAGCACAAGAGGTGACCGCATGGAAACAGAGATCGCAGGCATCGGCCCCGTCGCCCCGCAGGAGCGGGCCGTCTCGCTCGACGCGCTCCGGGGATTCGCGCTCCTGGGCATCCTCGTCATGAACGTCCAGAGCTTCGCGATGATCGACGCGGCGTATCTGAACCCGACCGCTTACGGGGACCTCACTGGCGTGAACAGGCTCGTCTGGATCCTGAGCCACCTCTTCGCCGACCAGAAGTTCATTTCGATCTTCTCGATGCTCTTCGGCGCCGGGATCGTCCTGGTGTCGGCGAGAGCCGTCGCCCGGGGGTACTCGGCCGCCGCGATCCACTACCGCCGCACGTTCTGGCTTCTCCTGATCGGTCTCCTGCACAGCTACCTTCTCTGGGACGGCGACATCCTCGTGGCCTACGCGTTCTGCGCGTTCGCGGCCTTTCTCTTCCGGAAACTCCGACCAGTGACGCTTCTCATCGTCGGGCTGGTCGTGTTCTCGATCTCCTCGCTTCTCTACGCGTTCTTCGGGTGGTCGATCGGGTACTGGCCTCCCGAGGCGATCGAGAACACCATGCTCATCTGGAGGCCCGCGGCGGACGCCGTCGCGAAGGAGCTGGCGGCCTTCCGGGGACCCTGGACGGGTCAGCTGGCGCACCGCGCCATGTCGTCGATCACGCACCAGACGTTCGTGTTCCTGATCTGGACGGGATGGCGAGCGGGAGGTCTCATGCTCATCGGTATGGGCCTCCACAAGCTCGGGGTCTTCACAGGCGCGCTGTCGCGGCGGGCGTACGCCGTGATGGCCGTCGTCGGACTCGCGGTCGGCCTGCCTGTGATCGCGCTCGGCATAACCCGCAACTTCGCGGCCGGGTGGACGCTCGAGTACTCGATGTTCTTCGGGTGGCAGTACAACTACTGGGGGAGCCTGTTCGTGGCGCTCGCCTACGTCGGCCTGCTCCAGTTCCTCTGTTCTTTACCCCGGCTGCGCGGACCGACGGGCGTGCTCGCGGCCGTGGGACGCATGGCGCTGACGAACTACCTGCTCCAGACGATCGTCTGCACGCTCATCTTCTTCGGACACGGTCTCGGGCTCTTCGGACACGTGGAGCGCGGCGTGCAGATCCTCATCGTCTTCGCCGTCTGGGCGGTGCAGGCCGTCTTCTCGGTGGTCTGGGTCAGGCACTTCCGCTTCGGGCCCGCCGAGTGGCTGTGGCGGACCCTGACGTATCTCAAGCCGCAGCCGATGCGCCTCTGACGGACGCGGGCCGCGGTCGGGGGGCGGGCAGCAATGTGAGACCGCACGAATCGGCGCGGAAGCTCGGAACAAGGTGTGCTATACTGCCCGGCGCGACAGATCGCAGAGGCATTCGGACGACACACACCGGAGAGACGAGATGGCAGACGAGCGGGCAGCGGCACTCGAGCACGCGCGCGGTAACCGCGACAGGTATCTGAACGAGCTGATCGAGTTCCTGCGGATTCCCTCGGTCTCGAAGGACCCCGCGGCGGCGGACGACATACGGAGGGCGGCGGATTGGATGGCGGACAGGCTGCGCGCGCTCCAGGTCGAGCGCGTGGAGATCCTCCCGACCGCCGGCCACCCGGCCGTCTTCGGCGTGGGTCCCGACGCGGGCCCGTCCGCCCCGACGATGCTCGTCTACGGTCACTACGACGTCCAGAGCGCCGCCCCTCTCGACGACTGGGAGAGCGATCCGTACGAACCGGTCGTCCGCGGCGAGTACCTCCACGCGCGCGGCGCGTCCGACAACAAGGGACAGATCATGGCCTGCGTCGGCGCCATCGAGGCCGTGCTCCGTTCCGGCGCTCCGCCGGTCAACCTCAAGTTCGTGATCGAGGGCGAGGAGGAGGTCGGATCGCTCCACTTCGGCGATCTCCTGCGAGAGAACCGCGACCTCCTCGCGTGCGACTTCGTCTTGAACGCGGACACCGGCATGCTCGGCCCCGATCGTCCGACGATCTTCTATGGTCTTCGCGGCATGTACAGCTGCCACCTGACGGTCTCCGGTCCTTCCCATGATCTCCACTCGGGGAGCTACGGAGGCGTGGTCCACAACCCGATCCACGCGCTCTCCGCTCTCGTCGCCGGGATGCACGACTGCGAGCGCCGCGTGACGCTCCCGGGCTTCTACGAGAGCGTGACCCCGATCACACCGGAGGAACGCGCCGAGATGGCCGCGCTTCCGCGGGGGATGGAGTCTTACCTCGAGCAGTCCGGGGCGCCGGAGCTCTGGGGTGAGCGCGACTACATCCCCGCTGAGCGCGAAGCCGCACGTCCCGCCCTCGACATCATCAAGATCGAGGGAGGGAGCAGCAAGGCCGCGATCCCGACCGAGGCGCGTGCGAGCGTCTCGGTGCGGCTCGTGCCGAACCAGACCCCGGACGAGGTGCACGAGCAGCTGCTGCGCTATCTCGAGAGCCACGCGCCCCCCACGGTTACCTGGGAAGTCACGGAGTGGGGCGGATGCCCTCCCGCTCTGACCGACCGCAACGCCCCGGCCGTCCACGCGCTCTCCCGCGCGATGGAGACCGTGTGGGGCAAACCGCCGATCTACTACCGCAGCGGCGGCACCATCGCCGCCGTCGGGCAGTTGCAGACCGTGCTCGGCGTCGATTCCCTGCTCACGGGGTTCTCGCTCCCCGGCGATCACGTGCACGGGCCGAACGAGAGGATCCACCTCCCGACCTGGGAGAAGGGGATCGAGGCGCTCGTTCACTTCCTCTACAACATGGTCGAGTGACCGGCGTCGCGGCCGTCGCATCTCCGCCGCCTCTCCACGGCCGTCTGCGGGCCCTCGCCACACCTCCAGAACCCAGCCGACGGGAGCGCCAGGCCGGCCAGTTCGCCGGCGTGACGCGCCGCGTTCGTCGTGCTATTATGGGGGGGGGCTCGGGGGCCGCGCGTGTATCTCGCCGCGGGTCGAGCCGGATGCAGGACGGGCCTGCCGCGGAGGCCAGGATGGACGTCGGAATCCAGGAGGCACGGGAGTCCGAGATGGAGGTCGTCCGGAACCTCGTGCGGTTCTACGTGTACGATCTCTCCGAGTGGATGGGGTGGGACTGCCTCGAGTCGGGCCTCTACGGAGGCTGCGACGATCTGCAGCAGTACTGGGGGATGCCGCCCGAGCGCGAAAGGAACGTGTGGCCGCGCGAGTGGCACGGGCATCCGTTTCTCCTGCGGGTCGACGGGGGTCTCGCGGGCTTCGCGCTCATCCGTCGACTCAACGACGCCGACCCCCCGTGCTTCGAGGTGGGGGAGTTCTTCGTCGCGAGGAAGTTCCGCCGCCGTGGGGTCGGGAAGCACGTCGCCTGGGCGCTCTTCGACAGGTTCCGCGGCGACTGGGTCGTGCGGGAGCTGCCCGCGAACGCTCCCGCGCAGGCGTTTTGGCGCAGGGTCATCTCCGAGTATACTGGAGGCGCCTACACGGAGGGGATCGAGGAGCTCGAGTACTGCCTCGAGAACATGGTCACGCAGCGATTCAACTCTGTCGGGAGGACTGGGCTTGAGAGGACCTGACGCCCTCATCAGCTTCTGCTACACACGCGATCTCGAGACGACCGCCAGGTTCTACGAGGACGTCCTCGGACTTCCGCTCGTGCTCGACCAGGGTGGTTGTCGCATCTACAGCGTCGCCGGGGCCGCCTACGTCGGTTTCTGCGAGCGCGAGGAGGCACCCAGGCCGCAGGGAATCCTTCTGACACTCGTCACGGACGACGTCGACGGCTGGCACGAGCGTCTCGCCGGACACGGCGTCGAGTTCGTGAAGACCCCTGCGCACAACCCGGAATACGCGATCTACCACTGCCTTCTCAAGGACCCGAACGGCTACATGATCGAGATCCAGCGTTTCGACGATCCGAACTGGAGTCGCGCCGGGTGAACGCGGCGCGGGGGAGTCGATGAGCGAAACCGGGAGAGGAGCGGCAGAGACCGGCGTCCGGCGAACGTCGAGCGAGATCACGGCGATCGACCGCCGGGACCACGTTCTCGCGCGCTGGGGGGTCCACCGCAACGGACATCGCGTCGCTCCGGGGCTCTACGTTCTCGGTGACGCCACTCCCGACTCGCCCGTCTTCGTCTCGGCGAACTACACCCTGAGCTTCGACGCGCTTCGCTCCGCGCTCGCTGGGATCGACTGCCGCATCCTGGTTCTGGACACGCGCGGCGTCAACGTGTGGTGCGCAGCCGGGAAGGGGACCTTCGGAACCGACGAGCTCGTGGCCCGCGTCGAATCGACGCGGCTCGCCGACGTCGTGAACCACCGGACGCTCATCCTGCCACAGCTCGGGGCGACGGGGGTCTCCGCGCACGAGGTGAGCAGACGCTCGGGGTTCCGCGTGAAGTACGGGCCGGTGAGGGCCGGCGACATCCCCGCCTTCCTCGCGAACGACGAGGTGACCGACGAGATGCGTCAGGTCCGCTTCGGGCTCATCGACCGCGTCGTGCTGATCCCGGTCGATCTCGTCAAGGCGGTCCTCCCGATGGCCGGTGCGGCAGTCGTGCTCTTCCTGATCGGGGGAACGCTCCCCGCCGCGGCGGCGGTGGCCGCCGTCCTCGCCGGAACCGTGCTCTTCCCGATCCTGCTCCCGTGGATCCCCAGTCCGAACTTCAGCACGAAGGGGTTCATCCTGGGCGGCGTGGTCGCGCTGCCGTTCGCGCTGGCGTGGCTCCTGGGAGTCCGTGAGACCGCCCCGTGGATGCGCACCGGAGGCGCGCTCGCCTACCTCCTGGCGATGCCGCCCGTGACGGCTTTCATAGCCCTCAACTTCACCGGTTCGACGACGTTCACCTCGAAGAGCGGCGTCGAGCGCGAGATCAAGACATACGTTCCCGTGATGGCGTGGGTCTTCGGGTGCGCCCTGGTGCTCTCGATCGTCGTTCGGGTCGGGCTCTCGAGGGGAGGCGCCTCGTGAACAACGCGTACGCAACGAACACACTTGAGTACGATGCCGACCTGTGCACCGGCTGCTGGATGTGCGTCGCCGTGTGTCCGCACGCGGTCTTCGCGAGGGGGAACGGCACGGTCCGGGTCGTGAACGCGCTCGGCTGCATGGAGTGCGGGGCGTGCGAGCTGAACTGCCCGAGCGGTGCGATCACGGTCGACAGCGGCGTGGGCTGCGCCTGCGCGATGATCCTGGCGGCCCTGACGGGCAGGGAGGAGGCGACGTGCGGCGGTGACCGGGCGTCGGCCTGCTGCGGGCCGGCGAAACCGGAGGTGCCGGCCGGGACCACCGAGGAGTGCGGCGGAGCATCGAGCGGCTCGTGCTGCGGGGCGCCGGAGAAGAGCGACCCGCCGTGCTGCGGAGGCGACGGGCGGTGAACGATCGCGGCGAGCGAAGACGCGGCGACGTGGGCGGTTCGAGCAGGAGACCGGACAAGGAGGGCGGGATGACGCGAAGAAGCCCCGGCCGAACCCAGGGGTCTTTCCCCCTGGCGGCCGTCTTTCTGACGCTGGTCGGCCTGGCGGCGCTCGCCGGATGCAGCGGCAACCCGGCGGACGAGGCGACGGCGCTCGATGGAACGCTGCCGACCCGGATCACGATCGACGAGCTGCGGGAGAGGATGGACGGCGGAGACGAGTTTGTCTTCATCGACGCGCGCAGCTCGCAATCGTGGCGGAGCTCCACGAAGAAGCTCCCGGGCGCGATCCGCGTGCCGGCCGGCATGGCCGAGGATCACCTGGAGGAGATCCCGCCCGAGAGCATACTCGTCGCCTACTGCACGTGACCGAATGAGGCATCCAGCGCCCGTGTGGCGCTCGAGCTGCTCGAACTCGGAAGGACCGACGTCTACGCGCTCGTCGGAGGGTACGACGCGTGGGTCTCCGCCGGACTGCCGGTGGAGGACAAGGAGTGACGCGGGAGCCGGCGCTTAGCCTGGCTCCGCTCTACAAGGAGTCCGAACCACATGCCTGATGAGGTCTACAGAGCGTTGGCGAGGCGGCTCGACGAGATCCCGAACGGCTTCGCGGCAACAGAGAGCGGCAGCGAGCTCCGGCTCCTGGCGAAGATGTTCGAGCCCGCGGAGGCGAAGCTCGCGACCGTGATGCGCCTCACGCCCGAGCGTGCCGACGAGATCGGGGCCCGCGCCGGCATTGAAGGCCGGGAGGCGCACGACACGCTTGTGACCATGACAAAGAAGGGGCTCATCCGAACCTCGCGCGGAGACGCCGGGATGCTGTTCGGGCTCATGCCGTTTGTCGTGGGCATCTACGAGAACCAGCTCCTTCGGATGGACGAGGAGATGGCCACGCTTTTCGAGGAGTACATGCAGGAGACCGGCGGCGGGAGCATGGCCCACGGCGAACCGTCGGTCCACCGGATCATCCCGGTCGAGACCTCCGTCCCCGTCGACGTCGAGATCCTCCCGTACGAGCGGGCCTCGGAGCTCGTGGAGGGCGCGAGATCCTGGGGCGTGCGCGAGTGCATCTGCCGCGTCCAGCAGCGGAAGGTGGGAAAGGGCTGCGACAGCTCGCTCGAGAACTGCGTCATCTTCGCTCCCATACCCAGTGCCTTCGACGAGAGCGAGTCGACGAGGGCCATCGCCAAGGACGACGCGCTTCGTATCCTGAGGGAGGCGGCCGAGGAGGGCCTCGTCCACTCCATCTGCAACCACCGGGACCAGATCTTCTACATCTGCAACTGCTGTCCGTGCTGCTGCGGCATCCTCCGCGGCGTCACGGAGTTCGAGGTGCCGACGGCGGTCGCGCGCTCGGACTTCCGCATCGTCGTTGACGGGGACGCGTGCACGGGATGCGGCGCGTGCGTCGAGCGCTGCCACTTCCGCGCGCTCTCGCTCCCGGAGGAGGTGTGCGCGGTCGACTACGACCGCTGCCTGGGTTGCGGCGCGTGCGCACGTGTCTGCGCGGTCGACGCGCTCGCTCTCGAACGCCGGGCTGAAGGCGAGGTACCGGCGCCTCCCGCCAACCAGAGGGCGTGGCTGGCCGAACGCGCAGGGAAGCGCGGGGTCTCGCTCTCGGACATCCTCTAGGAGGTAGCGATGGAGATCCGTCCGGACGGTAGGCTCCTGACGAAGCACTGGCTCACGCTCCTGACGTTCTCTCTGTGCGCGATTCTGTTCGCTGCGATCATGACGGCGGTCATCCCGTTGGCCGACGAGGACGTGCACCCGAGGGATTTCGCCGGACCCCTGTGGGGAATCGTGCTGGGGCTGATCGTCCTCCTCTGGATCATCGGCGCTCCGATCATCGTCCTGTGGGTGAAGAACCTCTCCTTTGAGGTCGGCGACGACAAAGTGACGATCCACAAGGGCATCTTGAGCAAGATCGAACAGAACATCCCGCTTCGGATGATCACCGACTTCAGGCTGCACCGGTCGCTCTACGATCGGTGGCTCGGCATAGGGACGGTCGAGATCCAGACCGCCGGCCAATCCCAGTCGGCGACTGGGTACGAGGGGAAGCTCGTCGGACTCGCCGACTGGGAGATGATCCACCATGATCTCAGGAGGCGGCTCGAGATGGTCCACCCGACGGCCGGTCCCTCGGGGGCGGGGGCTCCCGACGCGGTCTCCGGGCAGGATCGCACGCTCGAACTCATCCTCGAGGAGCTCCGCGCGATCCGCCGGAACCTGAAGCAGTGAGGGCTGTGTGGCTCCTTCTTCTTCGCGTCCATCAGTGACGGGGATCCGTCCGGCCGGGGGGGGCGGGGCTTCGCGCTCGCGGACGGGTCGAGCGAACCGACGGGCTCGTCGGGTTGGTGCGGTATGAAACGCGCTCCGTTTCAGATGCTCGTCTTCCCGTTCAGGGTCACACCCGACGGCGACATCGAGTATGCCGTCCTCCGGCGATCCGACAACGATGCCTGGCAGGGTGTCTCGGGCGGGGGCGAGCGGGGCGAGCTCCCGGCCGACGCCGCCAGACGCGAGGCCGGGGAGGAGGCAGGAGTGCCAGGGGAGGCCCGACTGATCGAGCTCGATTCGATGACGACCGTCCCCGTCGAGGAGGTCGCCGGCTTCCTCTGGGGCAGTGACATCCTGGTGATCCCGGAGTATGCTTTCGGTATCGAGATCCGCAACAGGGATCTCGTGCTGTCGCACGAGCACGTCGAGGTGAGGTGGGTCGGCTACGAGACGGCCCGAAGCCTCGTGAGGTGGGACAGCAACCGGGCGGCACTCTGGGAGTTGAACCACCGCTTGGGCCGGGCGTCTCTGCGACGGTGACGACCCCGGATGGACGGACGATCTCACGCGCTGCATCCTGGGTGAAGTGACGAATCACTCTCAATGCGAGAGGGGGTAGACGGTGGCGAATCTCACGAAGGTGCTGGTCGTCCTGGCGGCGATCGGGTTCATCATGGCGGTCATCACGGCGGTGACCGGTGTGGGTCTCGGAGTGAGCCCCGAAGGCTACTCGCGCGCCTGCACCAACCTGGCGCTCCTGGCCATCGCCGTGCAGTTCGTCTTCGCCAAGGGGACGGGAAAGGCCTGACCGTCGAGGATCACGGTCCAGCTTCAATGCTCACGATTCGTCCAGCGCGGACAGACGAGGAGTACGAGCAGGCGCGTGTCCTCATCGAGGACTACGCGCGCTCGCTCGGGTTCGACCTCGAGTTCCAGCAGTTCCGCGAGGAGCTCGAGGGCTTCCCGGGGGAGTACTCGCTCCCGGCCGGCTGCGTTCTTCTGGCGGAATCGGAGGAGCGCGTCGCCGGGTGCGTCTGCCTCCGTCCTCTCCCGGACGACGTGTGCGAGATGAAGCGGCTCTACGTCGTCCCCGAAGCCCGCGGGCTCGGCGCCGGCCGTGCCCTGGCCCTCGCGCTCGTCGGCGAGGCCAGGCGCTTGGGTTACGTCCGGATGCGGCTCGACACCGTGGCTTCCATGACGGCGGCAAACGCCCTCTACAGGTCCTTGGGGTTCCGGGAGATCGAGCCCTACCGGCACAATCCGCTCGACGATGCGCTCTTCTTCGAACTGACGCTGTGAGCGGCGACCTCCGTCGTCGCTTCGCTCCATCCGCGGGCGGCGTCCGTGGCGAAAGGACCTGAGCATGTCAGAGAAGGCCCTCCAGGATTACTACCCGGACGATCTTGCACACTGCTACGGCTGCGGGTACCTGAACGAGCACGGGCTTCAGATCAAGAGCCACTGGGACGGCGACGAGACGGTCTGCCTCTACACGCCGCGGCCGTACCACACCGCCGTGCCGGGGTACGTCTACGGCGGCCTGATCGCGTCGCTCATCGACTGCCACTGCACCGGGACGGCCGCGGGGGCCGCCGCCCGCGCCGAGGGGCGCGCGATCGACTCGGAGCCGCCGTTCCGTTTCGTCACGGCGTCGATCAAGGTGGACTACCTCAAGCCGACGCCGATCGGGGTCTCGCTCGAGGTCAGGGCGAAGGTGACGGAGATCAAGGGACGGAAGGTAGTGATGGACGCGTGGCTCTCCGCCGAGGGAGAGGTCCGCGCCCGAGGTGAGGTGGTGGCGATCCTGGTTCCGGAGAGCCTGTTTCCGAAGGGCAGGTGACACGGAGAACGTCAGGAGAGGATCCCGCACCGGAGAGAGGAGCCGCGTGAAGACCATCGTCGTCGTCAACAGCGAGACACTTGTCGAGCGTCCCGCGGACCTGGGCCGCACGCTCATGGGTTCCTTCATGCGGAAGCTGTGGGCGTCGCCGGAGAAGCCCGACACGATCATCTTCTACGGCAGCGCCGTGCGACTCCTCACCGCGGAGTCGCACGTGAAGGAGGCGTTCGATGCTCTCCTCGATGCGGGCGTCGATCTCGTCGCCTGCGGAACATGTCTCGGCTACTTCGAGCTGAAGGACAGGATCACCGTCGGACGGATTGGAGACATGCAGGAGATCGTCGCGATCCTGATGAAGGCGGAGAAGGTGGTGACGGTGTAGGGAACCGGCCCGGGCGGGCGCTCTAACCCGCCTGGCTGAGACGAATACGAAGCAGGGCGAGGGGTAGGTTCGACAGGGGACACAGAACTCGAGCCGGTAGACCGAGGCTCGGCAACCCAGGGGGCAATCATGAAGCTCGTGACCAGGAAGACTGTGGCTCTCTTCCTTCTGGTGCTGATCTTCGCCGGGGCGGGGTGTGCCGCCGGGACAGCCGCCTTTGCCACGGAGGAGGCCGGGTTCTGGGCGGGGCTCTGGCACGGTCTGATCCTGGTGATCACCTTCATCATCAGCCTGTTCAGCGACACCGTGCGGATGTACGAGACGAACAACGCGGGCGTGTCGTACGACTTGGGGTTCCTCATCGGCGCCATGATCGCTCTGGGCGGGTCCTGCCGGAGCGCCAGGAAGAAGAGGCGCTCCCGCAAGGAGCGGGAGTGGGAGGAGATCGGCGACAAGGTCGAGAAGAAGGTCCGCAAGGCCATCAAGAGCTGGGTCGACGAGTCGGATCGGGAGGACCGGGAGTGGGAGGAGATCGGCTCGAAGATCGAGGAGAGGATCAAGCGGGAGCTCAAGGACTGGGCAGACGAGTAGCCGAGTCGCCCGTGGCGATTCCACTCAGTGTTGTTCCGCACGGTGTACGTCGTTCGTTCTGAAGGGGTACGCGCGGTCCCCGGGAAGGAAGGAGAGGGATGGAGAAGCACGTGACGCTCGTTGGTGTGCTCCACATCGTCTACCACTCGCTGGGGTTCGTGATCGGCATCGTGATCTTCGGGATCCTGACGACGATCGGTCGCCTGGCGGGAGATCCGGAAGCTGCCGTGATCCTCGGGATCGTCGGCACGGCGGTCGGGACGTTCCTGATTGTCCTGTCGGTCCCCGGGATCGTCGGGGGAATCGCGCTCCTCAAGAAGCGTCCTTGGGGACGGATCCTGGCAATGGTCGTAGGCATCATCGACATCGTCGACATCCCGCTCGGGACGGCCCTCGGGGTCTACACGCTGTGGGTGCTCATGCACGACGAGACGATGCAGATATTCCAGGAGGGGACCCCGGCGCCCGTCCTGCAGACCGCTTAGGTCGCGTGGCTCATGAGAGCCCGTGGCGCGCGCTCCGCTGTCCGCGGGGCGCGCTCGGGCTTGATGCCGGGCGCGCTGAGCGGTAGAATCGCCTGAAGCACCGTCGGACCGACCGGTACCGTCCGTGAGAGCCTCGCGTGACCCGGAGGGGGCGAAGAGACATGTCGAAGACCGAGAGCGCTCCGGCGCTCGATTTCGTAAGGAGTATCGTCGAAGAGGACATCAGAACCGGGAAGTACGGCGGCCGCGTGCACACGCGGTTCCCTCCGGAGCCGAACGGATACCTGCACATCGGGCACGCGAAGGCGTTCGGCCTCAACTTCAGCATTGCGGAGGAGTACGGCGGACTCTGCAACCTCAGGTTCGACGACACGAACCCGGCCGCCGAGGAGACTGAGTACGTCGACGCGATCATGGAAGACGTTCGCTGGCTCGGCTTCGATTGGGGCGACCGGCTGTTCCACGCGTCCGACTACTTCGACCAGCTGCACGACTACGCGATAGAACTGATCCGTATGGGGAAGGCGTACGTCTGCGATCTCAGTGCCGAGGAGATCAGGGAATACCGGGGCACCCTGACGGAGCCGGGGCGGAACAGCCCGGATCGCGATCGGACCGTCGAAGAGAACCTCGATCTCTTCGCGCGCATGCGGGCCGGGGAGTTCCCGGACGGCGCCCGTACGCTCCGCGCGAAGATCGACATGGCGTCGCCGAACATCAACATGCGCGACCCCGTCATCTACCGAATCCTCCACGCCAGCCACCACAGGACCGGCGACAAGTGGTGCATCTACCCGATGTACGACTTCACACACGGCCTCTCCGACTCGATCGAAGGAGTCACGCACTCGAACTGCTCGATCGAGTTCGAGGATCACCGGCCCCTCTACGACTGGTTCCTGGACGAGCTCGATGTCTACCACCCGCGCCAGATCGAGTTCGCGCGGCTGAACCTCACGCGCACCGTGCTCTCGAAGCGCCGGCTCCTCCGGATCGTCGAGGGCGGCCACGTGAACGGATGGGACGACGCGCGCATGCCGACACTCGCAGGCATGCGACGACGAGGGTACACGCCCGCGGCCATCAGGACCTTCCTCAAGCGGGTGGGCGTTGCGAAGACCGACAGCACGATCGACATCGCACTCCTGGAACACTGCGTGCGTGAGGATCTGAACAGGACCGCGCCCCGGGTCATGGCCGTGTTGAACCCGCTCCGGGTCGTCATCGAGAACTACCCGGAGGATCTCGTCGAGGAGTTCGAGGCGGTGAACAACCCGGAAGACCCGACGGCCGGGTCGCGCCGGGTTCCCTTCTCGCGCGTCATCTACGTCGAGCGCGAGGACTTCCGCGAGGATCCGCCCAAGAAGTTCTTCCGTCTCGCGCCCGGCCGGGAGGTCAGGCTCAAGCACGCCTACCTCGTGACCTGCGAGAGCGTCGTCCGGGACGAGGGCACCGGCGAGGTCGTTGAGCTCCGATGCTCCTACGACCCGGAGAGCCGGGGAGGCAAGGCTCCGGACGGCCGCAGGGTCCGGGGCACGCTCCACTGGGTCTCGGCCGCCCACGCGCTCGAGGCCGAGGTACGCCTGATCGACTACCTCCTCCGCGAGGCGGGGCCCGGGGACGAGGGAGCGGATTTCGAAGACCTCCTCAATCCGAATTCGCTCGAAGTGCTCACGTCGTGCCGCGTGGAGCCCGGCCTGGCCGACGCCCCTCCCGGCGCGCGCTTCCAGTTTCTGCGGCAGGGCTACTTCTGCGTCGACAGCGTCGACTCGAAACCCGGATCGCTCGTCTTCAACCGCACGGTCTCGCAGCGCGACACCTGGGCCAAGATCGAGAAATCCCAGGGGGCCTAGGCGGGCCACCGGGCTGCGTCCCCGTTCGGATGAGGTGTGCCGTGGAGCGTCGGGTCTCCCACCCTGATCTGTCGCGCGTCGCCGTGGTCGGAACGAGCGGTTCGGGGAAGACGTCCCTCGCACGCCGTCTGGCAGACAGCCTCGGAGCGACGCACGTCGAGCTCGACGCGATCCACTGGGGACCAGGCTGGTCGGAGCTCCCGGCCGACGAGCTTCGCGAGGCTGTCGCCCGCGAGATCGCCTCGGACCGATGGATCGTCGACGGCAACTACGGCCGCGTCCGTGACATGGTGTGGGCGAGGGCGACCGCGGTGATCTGGCTCAACTACCCGTTCCACACCGTCTTCTCCCGGGCCGTGGCCAGGACAGCGCGCCGCGTGGCGACCGGAGAGGAGATCTTCAGCGGCAACCGGGAGACCTTCAGGGCGGGCTTCCTGAGCACCGACTCGATCCCCTGGTGGGTCGTGAAGACCTTCCGCAGCCGGCGGCGTGAGTACCGGCAGCTTTTCGAGGGCGATTCGTACCCGGAGCTTGCCTTCATCGAGTTCCGTCGGCCGAGGGAGGCCGACGAGTTCCTTCAGAGGCTCTCGCCGGGGGCAAGGTAGGCTCCGCCGACCGACGGAGGGAGCGCGTGGCCTTCTATTCGGACTTCGCCGAGCACTACGAGAGCGTGTTCCCCTTCGAGGAGCACGTCTACGCGTTTCTCGAGAGCCTGCTTCCGGCGGGCGCTCGTCGGGTCCTCGACATCGGGTGCGGGACCGGCCACTACTGCGGCCGCTTCGCCGCCGACGGGCTCACGGCCGTCGGCATCGATCTCGATCCTGAGATGATCGAGGTCGCGCGGCGAAACTACCCCGAGTCCGAGTTCCGCGCGATGGACATGCTCGACGTCGGGGAGATCCCGGGCAGCTTCGATCTCGTCTTCTGCATCGGGAACGTCGCGGCGCACGTGCGGCAGGAGTGCCTTCCCCGGTTCCTCGGAGACGTCGGGAACCTCCTGGCGTCGCCTGGAGCGTGGGCGCTTCAGACCGTGAATTGGGACTACGTGCTCGAGCGGGAGACGTTCGCGTTCCCGGACACGCGGGTCGTGCCTGCGGTGATCGAGCCCGCGCGGGTCGAGCCTGGGGTGGTCCGGCCGGCCGCGGGCGAGTCGGCGGTCGGGGGACGAGCGCTGCCCGAGGTGGTCTTCTCGCGCCGATACGAGGATATCTCCGAGAGGAAGCTCCGCTTCCTCACGCGTCTCGCGGAGGGCGGGCGCACGGTCTTCGAGGGCGACGTCTGGCTCTATCCCGTCCGGAGCGACGAGTACCTGCGCCTGCACGAGGACGCGGGCTTCTCGCTCGTCGGCCGGTTCGCGAGCTTCGAGCGCCGGGAGTTCGACCCGGGACGGCACTCGTCGAGCGTCTTCGCCTTTCGATCGGAGCGGGCGGGCCGTAGGCCGTCGGGGGAGGTGTCATGAGATTTCCGATCTACCAGGTCGACGCGTTCACCGGCGAGCTTTTCCGAGGCAACCCGGCGGCGGTCGTCCTTCTTCACGAGTGGCTGCCGGACGAGCTCATGGCGGCGATCGCGGCCGAGAACAACCTCTCCGAGACCGCCTTCGTGGTCCCGCTCTCGGACAGCTACGAGCTTCGGTGGTTCACGCCGAAGGTCGAGGTGGATCTCTGCGGCCACGCGACGCTCGCGACGGCGTTCGTGCTTTTCGAGGGCGAACGAGCAGGGGAGTCCATGCTCGAGTTCAGAACGCAGAGCGGCGTGCTCACCGTGGAGAGGCACGGCGATCTGCTGACCCTCGACTTCCCGGCGCGGCCTGGGACGCCGGTCGATCGTCTGGACGAGGTCGAGGAGGCACTGGGAGCGCGTCCGACGGAGGTCCTCGAGGCGCGGGATCTGATGGCGGTCTTCGGGTCCGAGGGGAAGATTGCGGCCTTGAGGCCCGACTTCGACCGGCTGGCTGCCCTCTCGGACGTCGGTGTGATCGCGACGGCTTCCGGCACGCGCGCCGACTTCGTGTATCGCTTTTTCGCGCCGGCCACGGGCGTCCCGGAGGATCCAGCGACGGGATCGGCGAACTGCACGCTCGTGCCGTACTGGGCCGCCCGCCTCGGCACGAAGGAACTCCACGCCTTCCAGCTGTCGAGCCGGGTGGGCGAATTCTTCTGCGAGGACCGGGCCGACCGAGTTGCCGTCGCGGGACGCGCGCGGCTCTACATGACCGGCGAGATCGACGTGCCGCCGCCGCTCGAAGGATCGGCAGGATGACCGCGTGCCGCGGCGGCAGGGCGGCACATTGAGACACGGAACACGGAGGCACGGCTCACGGAGACGCGGGACACGGGCGCGCCCGACACCCGCGAATCCGACACCCGCACACCCGATGCCTGCACGGAGGTGAAACACGTGAAGAGCTGCATCCGCGCGAAGACCGTCTACACGGGCAAGAAGGTCGTCGAGAACGCGTTCGTCGTCTTCGATGGAACGAAGGTCGACGGCGTCTCCAAGACGAAGAAGGGGAAGCTCGTCGGTGAGTTCCCGGTGGTCACGCCCGCGTTCATCGATCCGCACAGCCACATCGGCATGTGGAGGGCGGGCGAGCCCGCTGCCGAAGGGGAGGGGAACGAGCAGATGGACTCGCTCCTGCCCCTGCCGGACGCTCTCGACTCGGTCCAGATGGACGACGACGCCCTCAAGGACGCGATCGAGATGGGAGTTCTCTACTCGTGCGTCGTTCCCGGGAGTGGGAACATCATCGGCGGCCACTCCGCCGTCATCCGCCACCACGCGAACAATACGACCGAGGCGCTCATCGCCCGCGCGGGTGTGAAGGCCGCGTTCGGCTACAACCCCATGTCGACCTTCGAGTGGAAGGGCAAGCGCCCGTCGACGAGGATGGGAGCCGTGGCCATCCTTCGCGGGAAGCTGGTCGACGTGCGCCAGAAGGTGGAGAAGCGCCGGAAGGCGACCGGCAAGAAGAAGGACGGGATCACCTTCACCGCCGAGGAAGCGGTCCTTCGCGACCTGCTCGCGAGGAAGGAGCGCCTCCGCGTCCACGTTCACAAGATCGACGACATCGCGACCCTCCTCAGGGTCGTCGACGAGTTCAAGCTCGACATCACCGTCGAGCACGCGAGCGACGTCCACCGGCCGGAGATCTTCCGGGAGCTCCGGAAGCGCAGGATCCCGGTTCTCTACGGTCCCATCGACGCGTTCTCGTACAAGGTCGAGCTCAAGCACGACTCGTGGAGGAACGTGCAGCATCTGATCGAGTCAGGCGTCACGTACGGTCTCATGACCGACCACCCGGTCTGCCTCGCGCGGCAGTTCTTCCTTCAGGTGCGCTGGTTCACACGTTTCGGGCTCTCGAAGCAGGAAGCCGTCGAGCTCGTGTCGAGAAAGAACGCCGAGATCCTCGGGATCGACAGGATCCTCGGTACGCTCGAGCGGGGGAAGTGGGCGTCGTTCTCCTGCTGGAACGGGGACCCGTTCGACCTCACGGCCTACCCGGTCGCTGTCTACGCCGAGGGGGAGCAGGTCTACTCCGACTGACGAGGCGAAGCGGCAGCGGGCGCGCGGGGGGACGGACGTGGCTGAGCTCAGGATCGGGACGTGCAGCTGGAAGTACCCCTCCTGGGAGGGGCTCGTCTACTCCGCGCCGAAGGGGATCGACTACCTCGCCGAGTACGCGCAGAGGTACGACACCGTCGAGATCGATCAGTGGTTCTGGTCGCTCTTCGCCGGCTCGCCCCCGAAGCTCCCGAGGTCGGCCGACGTCGCCGCCTACCGGGCGGCCGTTCCCGACGACTTCCGCTTCACGGTGAAGGTCCCGAACAGCGTCACCCTGACGCACTACTACCGGCGCGGCAAGAGCGACCCGCTCGAACGCAACGACTCCTTTCTTTCCGTGACGCTCTTCGATCGGTTTCTCGAGCGACTCGAGCCTCTCCGCGATGTCCTCGGTCCGCTGATGTTCCAGTTC
This sequence comes from bacterium, assembly GCA_025774245.1. Classification (GTDB taxonomy): domain Bacteria; phylum Joyebacterota; class Joyebacteria; order Joyebacterales; family Joyebacteraceae; genus JALGVN01. Next base: position 34,618 of record JALGWI010000006.1, on the reverse strand, counting down.
GAGTACCTGAACCGGCAGAAGATGCCGTCGCAGGTGAGGTTCCAGGAGTTCTTCGGGGAGTTCGTCACGACGCTCCCCAAGGGCTACGAGTACGGCGTCGAGATCAGGAATCCGAACTACCTGAACGAAGCGCTCTTCGGGTTCATGGAGCGGAACGGACTCGCGCCGGTCTTCATCCAGGGGTACTACATGCCGCCGGTCGTTGACGTCTGGCGGGGCTGGCAGAAGGCGACGGCTGGATCGGCGCCGGGGACGGCCGTCATCAGGCTGCACGGGCCCGACCGCCGGGCGATCGAGCAGGAGACCGGAAAGCGCTGGGACCGCATCGTGGCGGCGCGCGACGAGGAGCTCGCCGGCGTCGCGACGATGACGAGCGCGCTCACGGAGAGCGACATCAACGTCTACGTGAACGTGAACAATCACTACGAGGGGTCTGCGCCCCTCACGATCGAGAGGTTCCGGCAGCTTCTTCTCGACGTGTGAGACCGGGGAGAGCGCGCGGGAGCGCCGACTGCGAGGGTGGATGACCGATCAGGGGAAGGCGTACTTCTACGGCCTCGGGGCAGTGTTGCTCTGGTCGACGATGGCCTCCGCGTTCAAGCTGTCCCTGAGGTACGTCGACCCGCCGCAACTTCTGCTCTACGCAAGCCTGACGGCGATCGTCGTTCTCACGCTGATCCTCGGCGCACGCCGGAAGCTCGGACTGGTACTCTCGTGCACGAGGCGGCAGTACGCGAGGTCGTTCCTCCTCGGTCTGCTGAACCCGTTCCTCTACTACCTCGTGCTGCTCCGGGCGTACGACCTCCTGCCGGCGCAGGTCGCCCAACCCCTGAACTACACATGGGCAATCGCGCTGCCGCTCCTCTCGATCCCGCTTCTGAGGCAGCGCATCAGGTGGTGGGAGATCGCGGCGGGCCTCGTCTGCTACAGCGGGGCGCTCGTGATCTCCACGCACGGGGACATCGCGAGCTTCCGGTTCGACAACCCGCTCGGCGTCGCGCTGGCGCTCGGGAGCGCGGTGGTCTGGGCGCTCTACTGGATCTACAACACGAAGGACGAGCGCGATCCGGTGGTCGGGCTCCTGCTTGGGTTCCTGTTCGGCACGCCGCTCGTCCTCATCTACTGCGTGGTGTTCTCCGACCCCCGGGTGACGAGCGTCCCGGGCCTCATCGGCGCGGCCTACGTTGGCGTCGCGGAGATGGGCGTCGGATTCGTACTCTGGCTCAAAGCACTCAAGCTCTCCGAGAACACGGCGAGGGTGGGGAACCTCATCTTCATCGCGCCGTTCCTCTCGCTCGCGTTCATCCGGCTCTTCGTCGGGGAGGACATCCTGGCGTCGACGTTCGGGGGACTCCTTCTGATCGTGGCCGGGCTCGTCCTTCAGGGGCTCGGACGAAGGGAGGCCGGGGGAAGGACGCCGGCCTGACGCGGCGGGAGACGGCTCACAGTAAACGGAAGGCTCTCATGGGAAGGAACCTCGCGACCAAACTGATCGAAGCGCACATCCTCGAGGGACGGATGGAACCCGGCGAGGAGATCGCGCTCAGGATCGACCAGACGCTCTGCCAGGACGCGACGGGCACGCTCGTCATGCTGGAGCTCGAGGCGATGGACATCGGGCGGGTGCGAACGGAGGTCTCCGCGCAGTACGTCGACCACAACCTGATGCAGGCCGACTTCAGAAACGCGGACGATCACCTCTTCCTTCGGAGCGCCTGCCGGAAGTTCGGCGTCTGGTTCAGCCGGCCGGGGAACGGCGTGAGCCACCCGGTGCACATGGAACGGTTCGGCGTTCCCGGGAAGACGCTCCTCGGCTCCGACAGCCACAGCTCGGCCGCGGGTTCCCTCGGCATGCTCGCGATCGGCGCGGGGGGCCTCGAGGTGGCGATGGCGATGGCGGGGGAGCCGTACTATCTGAACGTCCCCAGGGTGATGGGGGTCCGTCTCACGGGTGCGCTGCCTGACTGGGTGAGCGCGAAGGACGTGATCCTCGAGATGCTGCGCCGCCACGGCGTGGCCGGCGGGCGCGGGAAGATCGTCGAGTACTTCGGTCCGGGCCTCAAAAACCTCCGAGCGATGGATCGCCACGTCATCACGAACATGGGGGCGGAGCTCGGGGCGACGACCTCCGTCTTCCCGTCAGACGAGCTCACGAGGGAGTTCCTGAGGAGCCAGGAGCGGGAGGACGCGTGGGTCGCGCTCTCCGCCGACCCCGACGCCACGTACGACGAGCACGACGAGATCGACCTCTCGACGCTCGAGCCGCTCGTCGCGCTCCCGACGAGCCCGGGGAACGTCGTCCCGGTCAGGGACGTCGCGGGGAAGGAGATCTCCCAGGCGTACATCGGTTCTTCCTCGAACCCGGGTCTCAGGGACTTCGCGACGGCCGCGATGATCGTCGAAGGTCGCCGCGTGCACGACCGCGTCTCGTTCGACGTCAACCCCGCGTCGCGTCAGGTTCTCGAGAACCTGACGGCGCTCGGGTATCTCGAGAAGCTCATCCACGCGGGCGCGCGCGTCCACCAGGCGGGCTGCAACGGCTGCATCGGGATGGGGCAGGCACCCGCGACGGGGACGATCAGCCTCCGAACGGTGCCGCGGAACTTCCCCGGACGGTCCGGTACGAAGGGCGACCAGGTCCACCTCGTGAGCCCCGAGACGGCGGCGGCCTCGGCGTTGACCGGCGTCATCACGGACCCGCGCGCGCTCGAGTTCCCGTATCCCCGGTTCGAGGAGCCAGCATCGATCACGATCAACGCCGGGATGCTCCTCGCGCCGGCTCCCGAGGGCGAGGAGGTCCAGCTCGAAAAGGGGCCGAACATCAAACCGCTCCCGGCGTTCGAAGCGCTTCCGGAGACGCTGGCCGGGCCGGTGCTCCTCAAGCTCGGCGCGGACGTATCGACCGACGAGATCATGCCGGCCGGCGCCAGGGTACTGCCGTTCCGAAGCAACATCACGGAGATCAGCCGGTTCGTCTTCGGGCAGGTCGACGAGACGTTCGCTGAGAGAGCGCTCGAGCACCAGCGGAAGGGGTTCTTCGTCGTTGCCGACGGGAACTACGGCCAGGGCTCGAGCCGGGAGCACGCGGCGCTCGCGCCGAGATACCTCGGGCTCAGGGCGGTGCTCGCGCGGAGCTTCGCCCGAATCCACTGGAAGAACCTCGCGAACTTCGGCATCCTCCCGCTGACGTTCACGAACGAGGCAGACTGCGCCCGCATCGATCAGGGCGACGAACTCGAGCTGCCGGGCATCCCCGAGGCGATCCGGTCCGGAGGCGGGGTGCTCGTGAAGAACCGCACGAAGGACGAGAGCTACGAACTCGCCCACGCGCTGAGCGAGCGGCAGATCGAGATGATACTGGCCGGGAGCCTCCTGAACGTGGTACGCGGGAGGCAGTAGGGAGCGCCCCGGAGCCCTTTCGGAGCTCTTGCCGGGGTCTTGCGGAGCAGATAGCGGGAATCGTCTGCCGCGGCGACGCGTCAGAGAAAGTGCGCTCTTCCGCGGTACCGCGGGTCCGACCGGCCTGGGTGAGGGCCGAGGCGGGGCGCCGACGTGAGGCACACCGCGGAGCGCCACTCCGGAAACCGACGACCCAAGGAGGTACCATGGCTCTCAGGAAGATCATCAGGATCGACGAGGACAAGTGCAACGGCTGCGGGGTCTGCGTGCCCGCATGCCACGAGGGAGCGATCCAGATCATCGACGGGAAGGCGAGGCTCGTCAGCGAGGTCTACTGCGACGGCCTCGGCGACTGCCTCGGCGAGTGTCCCGAGGACGCGATCACGATCGAGGAGCGCGAGGCAGCCGACTTCGACGCGAAGGCGGTCGAGGAGCACCTGGCGCGCGCAGGGAAGGGCCAGGCGCCGTCCCAGGCGGCGGCCCATCCGGCGGGCGGCGGTTGTCCGGGCTCGGCGATCAGGAGCCTTGAGCCCAGGACGCCGGCGGCGGCCCCGGGGACCGGACCGGGTCGCCCGTCGCAGCTCGGCCACTGGCCGGTCCAGCTCATGCTCGTGCCTCCCGCAGCGCCGTTCTTGAAGGGAGCGGACCTCCTCATCACCGCCGACTGCGTCCCGTTCGCGACCGCGAACTACCACGAGCACTATCTCGCCGGCAGGTCGGTGATCGTCGGGTGTCCCAAGCTGGACGACATCGGGTACTACCTGGAGAAGCTGAAGGCCATCTTCGCACAGGCGGCACCGAGCTCCGTGACCGTCCTCAAGATGGAGGTCCCTTGCTGCGGCGGCATCGCGCGAGCGGTCGCCGAGGCGCGGAACGAGGCGGCTCCGAGCACGCCGCTCGAGGTGATCACGATCGGGGTGCGGGGCGACGAGCTGAGCAGGGAGATCGTGCCGACGGCCTAGATCTCACCGTTTCGCGCGGCTGAGGACCCAGCGGAGAGGACCCAACAAGGAGACCGAGCCGTGGACGATCTCGCATCGATTCTGGTGTCGTTCGCGATCCTGGCGATCGGGGCCGTCTTCTTCGTCGTGCTCTCGCGGCGGATCAGGCGCGGGGGCGGGAGTCTCACCACGACCATGCTCGGCGCGACCGACGCGCTCATGGACACGGACAAGCGACGGGCGGCCGAGGAGATCGTCGAGCAGAAGGCCGACAAGAAGCGCAACAAGGGCGCGGAAGCGGACCCGGACGACCGGACGTCCTCGCGGTCACCGCGAGCGGACGGCGGGGACGAGAGCACATAGGGTTCCGCGAAGGCGTCCGGAGGGTGTATTATGGCGTGCCACCGGAGCGCGTGACGACATCGTCGCTCCGCAGGGCCGCGCGACGACCCGGCGATGTCGGAAGGGAGCAACGATGGCAGACGCGAGAGGCACCGTCGAAGGCACGCATGCACAGCACAAGGTCGAGTTCTACGGCCTCTCTACGTGCATCTGGTGCAAGAGAACGCGGGAACTGCTCGAGGCCGAGGGAATCCAGTTCGACTTCGTGTATGTCGATCTCCTCGAGGGTGAGGAGAGGAGCGCGGCGCTCGAGACCCTCAAGCGCTGGAATCCGTCGAGGAACTTCCCGACGTTGGTGATCGACGACGCCACCCCCGTCGTCGGCTACAAGCCCGACAAGCTCAAGGAGATTCTCGGCGTATGAGAGACGCATCGCGCACTTCGCCCGAGAATGTGGACGCGCTCGTGACGGAGCTCGACCGCGATGCAGAGGGCAGCGGGTACCACCTGAACCCGGATCGCGAGTTCACGCGCGCGCTGGCGGAGGGACTCCTCGCCAACGAGGAACGCTACGGCTACCGTTCCTGCCCTTGCCGGCTTGCGGCGGACGACCGCGAGGCCGATCTCGACATCATCTGCCCGTGCGACTACCGCGACCCGGACCTCTCCGAGTGGGGAGCATGCTACTGCGCGCTCTACGTGTCGGAGGAGGTCCTGCGCGGCGGCCGGGAACTGACGTCCGTGCCGGAGCGCCGGCCCCCCGAGGGACGGACCGCCGGGACGGGCGCAGGGGCGCCTGGCGCTTCGGGCGTTTCCGGAGCGGCGGGGGCCGCGGCCTTCGCGCTTCCGGTCTGGCGGTGCAGGGTCTGCGGATATCTCTGCGCGCGAGAGGGACCGCCCGAGATCTGCCCGATCTGCAAAGCAACGAAGGACCGGTTCGAGCGGTTCGCTTAGCCTGCGAGCCACACGAAGGCGAGGCGCACGAGCCTCCGGGAACCGACGGACGACCGAGGAGAGACGTCATGCAGGGCGACGTGCCGCTGCACTATGTGTGCACCCACGACGAAGCGAGGAAGCTGGCGGGACGATTCGACAGGTTCTGGGTCTCGAACTGCGGGTGTCGCGAGTCGCGCCCCGGCTGCCAGCGATCGCGCGTCGACGTGTGCCTCATGTTTGCGGGCGACATCGACGCGAGCGGCTCCGACCTCAAGGAGGTCCCGCCGAGTTTCGTCGACGAGCTCCTCAGCGAGGCCGGGAACAAGAGACTCGTGACGAGGCCCTTCCGCAGCGAGAGCGACCCGTCGAAGACGGAGGGGATCTGCTTCTGCTGCGACGACTGCTGCGGGTACTTCCTATCGCCCGACGACGTCTGCGACAAGGGAACCATGGTCGAGAGCACGGACGAAGAGGACTGCACGCACTGCGGCCTCTGCCCCGACGTCTGTTACTTCGGAGCCAGAAGGATGGACGGCGACCGCCTAGTCGTCAACGGCGGCAGGTGCTACGGGTGCGGACTCTGCGTGGACGTCTGTCCGGAGGATTGCATCCGCATGGTCGAGCGCGCATGAGGCATGAGGAGCGGCCGCACCAACCCCGGGGGACGCGATGCGCAGTGACGACGCAGACAGACGGAACGAGCAGGGGAGCGGGGTCGACACGGCGAAGCTCCAGGAGGAGCTGGAGGAGTTCCGGAAGGAGAAGGAGAAGATCCGGGTGCTCGTCGGGCAGATCGGCGGCGTCCAATCGACCCGGCGCGACAGGGTGATGAACATACTGTTCATGATCGCCATCGGCATCCTCCTTCTGATCGACGTCTTGCGTCACCTTCTGGATTTCTCGGTACCTCTGCCGGCCCTCTTCTCGCTCGAGCTGGGCGTCATTCTCGTCTCCATCAAGATCATCTGGATGATCCACAGACAGACCAAGGTCGACCACTTCCAGTTCTGGATCCTCAACTCGATCGAGTTCCGCCTCAACGAGATCTCGCAGCGAATGAGGCAGATCGAGAAACGTCTCGACTGATTGCGGCGGTCCACGACGAAGAGCCGGGCCGCGCGACTTGGACGCGGGAGAAGGCACGTGCTTCCGGAACGGACGATGAGGCGTTTCGAGGGTGAGGCGGTCCGCGTGACCGTCGAGAGCCCCGTTGGCAGGCTCACGCTCGTCGCGTCCGACGAGGGGCTTCACGCACTCCTCTTCCCGGAGGAGGAGCGCCGCTGCCGGAGGGCGCTCGGCCGGATGGACGAGGCGCCCGGACACCGCGTGCTCGCGAAGGCCGCCGCTCAGCTATCGGAGTACTTCGCGGGGCGCCGGAGGGCGTTCGACGTCCCGCTGGCGCTCGAGGGGACTCCGTTCCAGAAACGCGTGTGGGAGGAGCTCAGGCGAATCCCGTACGGCGCCACCCGGAGCTACGGCGAGATCGCGGGGGAGGTCGGCGGCGCCGGCAGGGCCCGGGCCGTCGGCGCGGCGAACGGCACGAACCCCGTCGCCATCATCGTGCCGTGCCACCGTGTCATCGGGAAGGACGGATCCCTCACGGGCTTCGGCGGAGGACTCGACAGGAAGACGTTCCTGCTCGAACTCGAGGCTCGCCCGTAGGACGTCGGCAACACGCCAAGGAGGTCCATGGTGAGAACGTGGCTCGTTACGGTGGTCGCTCTGGCGCTGGCACTCCTCTGCTCGTACGGAGCGTTCGCGCATTGTGAGATCCCCTGCGGGATCTACGACGACGGCGCGCGATTCGCAGAGATCGACGAGCACATCTCGACGATCGAGAAGTCGATGGGCGCGATCCGGGAGCTTTCGGGCGCGGACCCCGTCGACTACAACCAGCTCGCGCGATGGGTCGCGAACAAGGAGACCCACGCGAACGAGATCCAGCACATCGCGTCGCAGTACTTCCTGACGCAGCGGGTGAAGCCGCTCGGAGACGCGACGCCGGCGGAGCGGGAGGCCTACGTCCGGAAGCTCACGCTCCTGCACGAGATGATCGTCACCGCGATGAAGACGAAGCAGACGACCAATCCGGCTGTGGTGACGAAGCTCCGGATGCTCCTCTCGTCGTTCCGCGTCGCCTACGGGGGTTCCTAGGCGGCAGGATCCTGTCGCCAGGGAGTGAGTCGCCTCGCAACGCGCCACGAGGCGCCCGAAGGCGGGGCGCGCCCGCTTGACACCTGGCGGAGCGCTCTTCTATAGTACTTTGTCATCCTGGTGCTGATGTTGTCTCCGAAAGCTGCGGAGACGCTGATCACAGGGGTAGTTCTGTCGTTCGAATCGCGATCGAGGAACGGCCGCCGCTGCGGGCGTCCTCGCGCGGGAGACAGTGCCGCACGGCACACAATGAGAGGAGCCTGTCATGGCGAAGCTCACCGAGATCGAGGGTGTGGGCGCGTCCTACGCCGAGAAGTTGCAGGGCGCCGGCGTCACGACGACCGACGATCTTCTGGACAAGGGGTCGAACCCCAAGGGCCGGAAGGAGATTGCCGAGGCGTCGGGCGTCAGCGAGAAGATGATCCTCGGGTGGGTCAACAAGGTCGACCTGTTCCGCATCAAGGGTGTGGGCGAGGAGTACGCCGACCTGCTCGAGGCGGCCGGCGTCGACACGGTGCCCGAGCTGGCTCAGCGGATCCCGGAGAGCCTCCACGAGAAGCTCACCGCCGTGAACCAAGAGAAGAGCCTGGTTCGCGCTCTCCCGGACGCCGGCAAGGTCTCCGACTGGGTCGCGCAGGCGAAGGAACTCCCTCGGAAGATCACCTACTAGGGACACAGGGAACAAGGAGCACACGGGCCGGACGCCGGAATGGACCGGTGTCCGGCGCCGCGCTTCACGGGGACGCGCGGTCCACGGAGGAGGATCAATGAGGAAGCGACGCCAGTCGAAGGGGATCTTCTGCATCGAGGGGCTCTGGGACCAGGACCTCAGGGTGAGCTCGTCGGTGGTGCCGTTTCTCGACCTCCTGAATCTCAACGCCCCGCTCGAGTACATCCACATGGACTGCGCGACGAGCGACGAGTTCGAGTTCTACCTCCTGAAGTGGGTGCAGAAGCGCTACGAGCGATTCCCGATCCTCTACCTGGCAAGCCACGGCTACGCGCGAGGCGTCGAGCTCGGCCGCGACCGCTACTCGGTCGACGACATGGGGAAGCTCCTGGAGGGAAGGTGCGAGGGACGCTTCATCATGTTCTCCGCATGCAGCACGCTCGGGATCGACCGCCGCATCCTGAAGAGGTTCCTCGAGAGGACCGGCGCTCTCGCGGTCTGCGGCTATCGGACCGACGTCAACTGGATGCGTTCGACCGCATTCGAACTCCTCCTCTTCTCCCAGATCCAGAAGAACGAGCTCTCGGGGCGAGGCATCCAGTCGATCAGTACGGCCGCGAAGAAGACGGCCAGGGCGTTCAAGGACCTTGAGTTCACGATCGTGACCGTGAAGAACCTGCCACACCCGGAGGAGTAGCGGCGCCACGGCCTCGAAGGACGGCACGCCGGTGAGGAAGGTCCCCGGGGAGATCGTCGAGCCGACCACCGTCCGCTACGACTGGTGGTGGGCGACCGGCGGGGCGCTCGACATGGTCCCGACGACCGGCGGCAGCTCCGGCGGCTGGGGTGAGTGGTTCGTCACCACCGTCCTGAACGACACCGGCAACGACCTCTACCTGAACGAGTTCGGCTGGCCGTGCTGCGGACCTCCGACCGGTGTCTACGGTTGGGTCGTCTGGGTCAACGTCGGCGGAATCGTCCCGCCGGGGGGTGCCTCGTCCGCGGATTACTACGGAAGCTACGCTCCAGTCGATCCCGCTCCGGACACGTTCCCGCCCGTGACCTACACCTACATCGGCGTGACCGCCGAGAACATCGTCATCCCGCCCAGCGCCTACATGTGCTTCGGCTACGACAACACCGGGAACGGCGGCCAGATCCTCTTCAACGGCACGCAGACGTGGGCCTGGTACTCGGGCTACTGGGACCCTGACGAGAGCTGGGACCGGACGGCGCTGCTGCAGGTGAAGGCCAGCTTCACCAGCACGCCGGTTGAGGACACCAGTTGGGGGCACATCAAGGGGCTGTACCGATAGCCTCTGATCGAAGCGTTTTTCGCGCGACCACGCTCTGATATGCGAAGCCCCGCCCTCCCGGCGGGGCTTCGCGCGTCCGACGGTGGAGGCGTGCCCCCGCGGTGGCGTCCCCAGCAAGACCCTGGCTTTCCCGTGCGGCCGCCCCCCGCATCGGGTAGACTTCGTGCGAGAGGCTGAGAGGCGCAGGGAAGGGAGGCCGCGTGCTCGACTTCGCGCGCTTCACCGCGGTGACGTTCGACTGCTACGGAACGCTGATCGACTGGGAGACCGGGATCGTGGAAGCCGTCCGGCCGATGCTCGAGCGGCATGGGGTCGTGGCGAACGACGACGAGATACTGGAGGCCTACGCCTCGCTCGAGTCGAAGACGGAGACGGGACCGTACCGGGCGTACCGATCGGTCCTCCGCCTGGTCGCGGCAGACCTCAGCCGCGGCTTCGGTTTCGAGCCCTCCGTTGCTGAGACGATGTGCCTCGAGAAGTCGCTCGGCGCGTGGCCGCCGTTCTCCGACACCGTGATCTCCCTCACACGGATGAAGGAGCGCTATCGCCTCGGCGTGATCTCGAACATCGACGAGGATCTGTTCGAGCAGACGGCGGCTCGGCTCGGTGTCGCGTTCGACTGGATGGTGACGGCGGAACGGGCGCAGGCGTACAAGCCGTCGACGGCGCCCTTCAGGTTGGCCTTCGAGGCGATCGGCGCTCCTCCCGACCGGATCCTGCACGTCGCGCAGAGCATCTACCACGACATCGTTCCGGCGAGAGAGCTCGGGCTCGCCGTCGTCTGGGTCAACCGACGGGGCGGCCGCGCAGGATTCGGGGCGACGCCGCCGGCTCACGCTGAGCCGGATCTCGAGGTCCCGGATCTGGCGACCCTCGTGACCCGAATGGGCATCGACTAGACCGCCCATGAACGACCGGGCCCTCCAGGGGAGGAGGAGCGGTCAGGGAGCTGAGCCCAAATCGAACCCCCGCCCATAGTCCAGTATGGCTGGAAGAGGACGACATAGGAACACAGGGAACCATGGGAGGAACGACGATGAGCAATCAGGAGAACTGGCCCCGTGCTTGCATGGGAACCCCGTGGATCGGTGCGCGGGCGATCGTGATCGCCCTCGCAGCGACGGCCGTCCTGGCGGCCGCCGCAGGCGCGGCCTGGGGGCGTGAGGACATCTCGACCTTCTCCATCGTGGCGTTCGATACCGAGACCGGCGATCTCGGTATCGCAGTGCAGTCCAGGTTCTTTGCGGTCGGCTCCGTGGTGCCGTGGGCGAAGGCAGGCGTCGGGGCGATCGCGAGCCAGGCGTACGGCAACACGACGTTCGGTCCCGGTGGGCTCGAGCTCCTCGAGAGCGGGATGGGCGTCGAGGAGGTCCTCACGACGCTCCTCGACGACGACCCCGATCGGGAGCGCCGCCAGGTAGGAATCGTCGACGCGCGGGGAGAGGCGGCCGCCTTCACGGGCAAGGAGTGCATGTCCTGGGCGGGGCACGAGTCCGGAGCGGGCTTCTCGGCTCAGGGCAACATCCTCGTGAGCGGCGAGACCGTCGAGGCGATGGCCCGCGCGTTCCGCGACACCGAAGGGATCCTGGGCGAGCGCCTCCTGAGCGCGATCGAGGCCGGCCAGGCAGCCGGCGGCGACTCGAGGGGCGTGCAGTCGGCGGCCATCCTGATCGTCCGCGAGGGCGGAGGGTACGGCGGGTACAACGACGTCTACTGCGACCTGCGCGTGGACGATCACGAGGATCCGATCGGCGAGCTGCGACGGATCTTCAACATGTGGAAAGAGCACGCCCTCATCCTCGAAGGCTATCGCCTGTGCGAGGAGGAAGCCTGGCAGAAGGCCTTCGAGGTCGGGCGGCGCGCCGTGGCGATGAGCCCTTCCGAGGGGGAACCGCACTACCACCTCGCCTGCTACTACTCCAAGGCGGGGATGCTCGAGGAGGCACTCGGTGAGCTACGAAAGGCAGTCGATCTGGACGCTTCCCTTGCGCGACGCGCTCCGGACGATACTGACTTCGAGCCTCTCTACGAGAACGCAGAGTTCCTCGGGCTCACCGACGACGGATTCGAGGACCCGAAACTGGACCGCTAGCCCGCCCGGCGGACCGAGCGACGACTCGGCGCTGGGTGGCACCGCCCTCTCGCCGCACCAGGCCGACCTCCCGTCGACGGAGGAGCTGCTGCGGCAGCTGGAGAAGACGAAGCGCAGCCTCGCCGAGCTCAGGGCGAAGAGGAACGGCGATTCGGATCCCGGGGAGGCGCTCCGCCAGAGCGAGGAGAGGTACCGCTCGCTCGTCGAGGGCTCGCCGGACATCGTCTGGTCATCCTCCGACAAGCGAGGCGCGCTCTACGTCTCCGCGCAGGTCGAGTCGATCCTCGGCTACACCCCGGGGCAGTTCTACGAGGAGCGCTGGCTCTGGACCAACTCCATCCATCCCGATGACAAGGACATGGTGCTCGAAGCGGTCGCCCGCTTCAAGGCGGGGGGCAAACTTGACGTCGAGTACCGGATCGAGGACAGCACCGGGGAGTGGAAGGTGCTCCGCGATCGCGCCATCGGTCGACGTGTCGTCGGCGACGAAACGATGATCGAGGGCATCTCCACCGACATCACCGAGAGGAAGCGGGCCGAGGAGGCTCTCCGAAACTCGGAGCTTCTCTACCGAGCCACGATCGACGCCATCGCCGACACCGTCCACGTGGTCGACAGCGACCTCCGGATCACCCTCACGAACGAGACTCTGAAGCGCTGGGCGTCCGACCTGGGTCTCGATTCCGACTTCGTCGGACGACACGTCCGGGACGTTTGCCCGTTCCTGTCGGACAAGATCGTCGATGAGTACAAGCACGTCTTCTCCTCCGGCGAGACGCTCGTGACCGAAGAGGAGCACAGCTTCGGAGATCGCAGCATCGCGACCGAGACCCGGAAGATCCCGATCATCGAGAGTGGTGAAGTCGTTCGCGTCGTCACGGTCGTCCGCGACGTCTCCGAGCAGGCCAAGGCGGGGGAGGTCCAGTCGGTCCTCTTCCAGATCTCCCAGGCGGTGAGCACGACGTCCGAGCTGAGGGAACTCATCGAGGTTGTGCACCGCGAGCTCGGGCGGCTCATCGACACCACGAACTTCTACGTCGCGCTCTACGACGAAGAGACGGGCCTCTACTCGTTCCCCTACCACGTCGACAAGTACGATTCGGACGAGATCGCCCCGGTTCCGCTCAAGCAGAGTCTGACGGACTACGTCCGGCGGATGGGGGAACCCGTGATGGTCGATCCCGAGGAGCACGACGAGCTCATCCGCGAGGGTGAGGTCGTGCTCATCGGCGCGCAGTCGAAGATCTGGTTGGGTGTCCCCCTCAAGACGGCAGGCAAGATCATCGGGGTCGTCGTGGTGCAGAACTACGACGACGCTCCGCTCTACACGGCGGAGGACAGGGAACTCCTCGCGTTCGTCGCGGAGAACATCGCGGTCACGATCGAGCGCAGAAAGAGCGAGGAGGAGCGCCGCACGCTCGAGGCGCAGATCCAGCAGGCGCAGAAGCTGGAGAGTCTGGGGGTCCTCGCGGGAGGAATCGCCCACGACTTCAACAACCTTCTGACCGGCATTCTCGGGAACGCCGACCTGGCCCTGATGGATCTCCCGGCAGACGCGGCGGCCACCGGGAACCTCCGGGAGATCAAGACGACGGCGGAACGCGCGGCCGACCTCTCACGGCAGATGCTGGCGTACTCGGGGCGGGGCAGCTTCATCATCGAGCCGATCGACCTCAACGACCTCGTGACCGAGATGGTCCATCTGCTCGACGTGTCGATCTCGAAGAAGGCCGTCCTGAAGCTCGAGCTTGCCCCGGACGTTCCGGTGATGGTGGGGGACGCCACGCAGATCCGACAGGTGTTGATGAACCTCATCACGAACGCGTCGGACGCCGTGGGCGACGAGGACGGCTTGATCTCGATCAGCACCGGCTGGCTCGAGTGCGACCGGGCGAGCCTCGCGGGCGCGTACCTCGACGACCAGCTGGACGAGGGCGCGTACATCTACCTGGAGATCGCCGACACCGGCTGCGGCATGGACGAGGAGACGAGGCGACGGATCTTCGACCCGTTCTACACAACGAAGTTCACGGGGCGGGGACTCGGGCTCGCGTCGGTACTCGGGATCATCCGCGGGCACAAAGGGGCCATTCAGGTCGACAGCAAGCCGACCAAGGGCACCCGTTTCCGGGTCCTCTTCCCGGCGGGGGAGAGACCGACGACACCGCACGCGAAGAAGGAGCCCGTGCTGGAAGTGCCGGTCGCTTCGGGAACGATCCTCCTGGTCGACGACGAGGAAGCGATCCGCGAGGTCGGGAGCCGGATGCTCGAGCAGGCCGGGTTCACGGTGGCGACGGCTGTAGACGGCGTCGAGGCGGTGGAGTACTTCGGGCATCACGCGGACAGCGTGGCCTGCGTGTTGCTCGATCTGACGATGCCCCGTCTCGGCGGCGAGGAGACCTACCGGGAGCTCAGGAAGATCCGGCCGGACGTCCCCGTGATCCTCTCGAGCGGCTACAGCGAGAGGGAGGTGGACGAGCGGTTCGAAGGGCAGGGCATCGCGGGTTTCGTTCAGAAGCCCTATCTGGCCGCCGAACTGGTCTCCAAGGTGCGAGCCGTGGTCCGCGTCGAAGAAAGTGGGACGGGCGAAAATCTCCCTTGACAAGTATGCGCATGGTGTTGCATCCTGTGAGTTGGTGGATGGAATCACCTATGACTTGGGAGTAGGCTCTCTGCTTGAGTTCGAACACGATGGCCGTGTGCGGGTCGTTCCTCGTTCCCTCGACTTCCCCGAAGCACCCGAGCACTGCGCGCTACGCTGCGGCCCCTATTCCCCCGATCAGATGGTCGTTCACCACTCTCCGCCACTGCGGGATGCGGCGGCATGCTGTCCGATGGCGGAGGCGGCTTGCGCAGCCGCTGACGCGGAGCGCGAGAGCCCGAGAGGTCCCGGGCCCCGACAGCGGGAGCGCGGGAGGCGCCCCTGCCGGGGCGAGGAGGCGCGGGGGGACCGCGCCGTCCTAGTCAAGAGCGACACCCAGGAGGTGCGCCGGAGACTGACACGTGTTTGTTCGCTGCCGGCTTGTGTCGGAGTTCTAACCGCGCGCTGGTAGACGTGCGCCAGGGCGGGCGCCGCCAGTCCGACCGTTAGACCCGATCGCTGGCACTTGCAGTCGAAGAGGACGGTCCTCCTCGGAGGACCGGACGGAGAGCCCGCCAGAGCGCGGGCCAGGAGGAGACGAGTTGAAGAAGATCTACATCGGGAACCTGCCTTTTACCGCGACCGAGACTGAGATTCAGGAGCTGTTCGGCCAGTACGGTGCGGTGCAGTCAGTGAACCTCATCAGCGATCGTGAGACGGGACGTCCCCGCGGATTCGGATTCCTCGAGATGGACGACTCCGCCGCCGACGCCGCCATCGGCGCGCTCGACGGCCACGAGTTCGGTGGCCGCACGCTGCGCGTCAACGAGGCGCGCGAGCGGAGCCGCAGCGATCGGGACAGGCGGAGCTGGTAGGCCGCCGACGGCATTTCAAGGAAGCACCCCCGGCGCTCACGCCCCAGGCGTGGGCGCCTCCCTACGTGCGGGCGGCGCGGATCAGATGAGGGTCACGAGGACCACGCCGGCGATCGCCATGCCGACGGCGAGGAGCTTCCTCGCCGTGATGGCTTCCTTGAGGACGACGGCGGCGATCGGTAGAACGAAGACGGCGCTCGTCTGGTTCAGGATCGATGCGGTCGACGCCTGGGTGAACTTCATGCCGGCGATCCAGACGATCATCGCGACGTAGGCGCCGAGGACGGCAGCGGGCACGGTGACCTTCCACGAAGGGGACGGCCTGAGGGTCTTCCACAGGTACCGATGTTTGGGAGACACGATCGCGACGCCGATCAGGACGGCGAGCCCGGCGATGAGGCGGACGGTCGTCGCCCAGATCACCGGGGAGCGATCGAGCACCGGCTTTGCCAGGACGATCCCGATGGCCATGAGGGCGACGGAGAGCGTCGAGAGCCCGATGCCCTTGTGCAGGTCGTGCCGCGTGATCCCGGGCGGCGGCTTGTGGCCCGTGGTGATCAGGATGCTCAACAGGATGAGGAGCGCACCGGCGATGTCGGCCGGGGTGAGACGCTCGCCGATGAAGGCGAACGAGAAAAGGATCACGAACGGGCTGTAGGCGAGGCTCACGACCTGAGAGAGTCCCGCGCCCACGATGTTGAGGCTCTTGAAGAACAGCGTGTCGGCGATCGCGATCCCGAGAACGCCGCTCAGGGCCAGCAACGCGTAGTCGGCGAGGGGGACGTTCCTCACGAGCCCCTGTCTGAGAATGAGCATCGTCGCGACGAGGAGCACGAAGGACACGATGTTCTTGAAGAAGTTGAGGGCGAGGGGAGCGACCTGCCTTCCGCTCATCCGGAAGAGGACGACCGAGACGGCCCAGATGAGCGCGGCGAGCACCGAGAGGAACTCACCGAGGTATGGAAAATGGGCCAAGAAGCTCTCCAGGACGAGCGAGGGGTGGCAGTTCGGATGAGCATAACACACCGGGGGGCGAGCCGCCACCGGAGCGGGCGTCGATCGGACGGGCGTCCTGCCTCTGGTCGGGGCAGCGGCCGGCTCCCCGCCCGAGGAGCGCCCGAGCCCCAGGAACCGGGGCCCAGGGCCGGTGTCGGGACCGGAGCGCGGGGCCGGATGAGGACGACGAGGGGCAGTTGACGCTTGACAGCATCCCGCCACCGGCTATAGTATGGAGGTTTGTATAAATGGGTCCTCCTGACGAAGGCGGGCCCTCCTGGTGAATTCGACGGGTTACTTGGGAGGAAACGTGGACTACGCCGTCATCAGAAGCGGCGGTCTTCAGCACAAGGTCTCGGAGGGAGATCTCCTCCGCGTGCCGCTGCTCCACAGCGAGGTCGGCGAGACGCTCAACCTCACGGATGTTCTCGCGGTGATGAGCGGAGGCGACCTCAAGATCGGGACTCCGGTGATCGACGGCGCCTCGGTCTCGGCCGAGGTCGTCCGGCACGGCCGCGGGAAGAAGATCGTCGTCTACAAGAAGAAGCGCAGGAAGGGATACCAGAAGAAGCGCGGGCACCGGCAGGACTTCACCGAGCTCAGGATCCGTGGGATCCGCCTGTAAGCTGGCCGGACCGGACCCGTCATCGCGGAGGTAAGACCGAAGTGGCACACAAGAAGGGTGTAGGCAGCTCGAGAAACGGACGCGACTCGAACTCTCAGCGCCTCGGAGTGAAGCGATTCGGCGGACAGTTCGTCCGCGCCGGGACGATCATCCTGAGGCAGCGCGGGACCAAGTTCTATCCCGGGGAGAACGTTGGGAAGGGCGGGGACGATACTCTCTTCGCGCTCAAGGACGGGCACGTGACGTTTGAGCGGTGGGGACGGGACAGGAAGCGAGTGAGCATCCAGTAGATCGGAGTCGACGAACAGGTGGTCGTCCACGTGCGGCACGAGTGCGGAGATCGAGACGGCGGCGAATGCGCAGAGGGCGACGACGTTCACCGATCATCAGACGTGACGAGCGATTCCAGTGAACCGGAAGGGGTATCCGGGGAGAGCGTGTCTCCTCGAGGTACCCCTTTCGGCCGTTGATACGAGACGCTGAGGGCGGCACGCGCCCGGGAGGAGCCGACAACCATGAAGATCAAGTGGCTCGGACACGCATCGTTTCTCGTCGAGTCGAAGGAGGGCACGAAGATCCTGACGGATCCCTTCGAGGCGGGGTCGTACGACGGCGCCGTGGGCTACAGCCCGATCCACGACGAGGCCGACATCGTCACCGTGAGCCACGACCACGCCGACCACAACGCTGTCGATTCGGTGGGAGGAAGTCCGGAGGTGGTGCGCGGACCCGAGCGGCGGACGGTCAAGGGTATTGAGATCCGGGGCGTCAACACCTACCACGATGAGAGCAGGGGACAGGACCGCGGCCGGAACACGGTCTTCGTGATCGAGGTCGACGGCCTCCATGTGGGACATCTCGGCGACCTGGGCCATCCGCTGTCGCCCGAGGAGATCAAGGAGCTCGGCCACATCGACGTCCTACTGGCTCCGGTCGGCGGGTACTACACGATCGGCCCCGAGGAGGCGAAGCGGGTGGCGGAGAGCCTCGGCGCCAAGATCATCATCCCGATGCACTATAAGACGGAGGCGCTCGGCTTCCCGATCCTGCCGGTCGACGACTTCCTGAAGCTCATGGACGAAGTGGAGCGCGCGAACGGCACGTCGGTCGAGATCGACGCTGACAAGCTGCCGAGTGAGACGACCGTCGTAGTGCTCGACTACGAATAGACGCCAACCGAGGTTCTGCCACGCATGGAGCGTGTCCGCGTGCTCGGGGTGATCCCGGCACGCCTCGTCTCAAGCCGCTTCCCGGGTAAGGTGCTCGCGAAGCTCGACGGAAGGCCGCTCATCGAGCACGTGCACGCGCGGCTCGCGAGCGCGACGCTCGTCGACGAGGTCCTCGTCGCCACCGACGGCCGGGAGGTCGCGGAGGTCGTCGAGGGGTTCGGGGGACGGGCCATCCTGGTCGAGGATCCGTGCGCTACGGGGAGCGACCGCGTCGCGGCCGCTGTCCGAGGGCTCCAGGGCGACGTCGTGATCAACCTGCAGGCAGACCAGCCGCTCATCGATCCCGGCGACATCGACAGGGCCGTGGAGGAGCTCACTGGAGACGACCGTCTCAGCGTGACGACGCTCGCCTATCGCGCCTCCGACCCGGGTGACTTCGAAAGTCCGGACGTCGTCAAGGTCGTCACGGACACAGACGGGCGGGCGCTCTACTTCTCTCGCGCCCCGGTTCCTTCGTCGAAACAGGGCGCAGACGGAATCGATTGGTATCTCCACCACGTTGGGATATACTGCTTCCGGCGACCGGCGCTCGAGCGGTTCGCTGCTCTGCCGCGTACCGAACTCGAGAAGCGGGAGTCGCTGGAACAGCTGCGGGTCCTCGAGAGCGGCATGTCGATGGGGGTGGTCGTCACGGATCGGCAGACGCCGGGCGTCGACCGCGAGGCCGACATCGCCCACGTCGAGGAACTCCTGGCCAGCCTCTGACGCCGGGCCCACGCCCCGATGCACTGACCCTAACACGAGGAGAACCCAGAGCATGCCGAAGCACGTTTTCGTCACAGGGGGCGTCGTGTCCGCCCTCGGCAAGGGAATCGCGTCGGCCTCGCTCGGGTACCTCCTGAAGGCCAGGGGGCTCAGGGTTACACTGCAGAAGTGCGACCCCTACCTCAACGTCGACCCCGGGACGATGAGCCCGTTCCAGCACGGCGAGGTCTTCGTGACCGAGGACGGTGCGGAGACGGATCTCGACCTGGGACACTACGAGCGCTTCATCGACGAGGAGCTGACGCAGGACAACAACGTCACGGCCGGGCAGATCTACGAGACCATCATCAGGAAGGAGAGGCGGGGCGACTACCTCGGCGGTACGGTGCAGGTCATTCCCCACGTAACGAACGAGATCAAAGCGCGCATCATGCGGCTCGGCGCCGACGGGCAGACCGACGTCGTGATCACCGAGATCGGCGGTACCGTTGGCGACATCGAGAGCCTGCCCTTCCTCGAGGCCATCCGTCAGATACACCTCGAGGAGGGCCCGGAGGACGTCCTGTTCGTCCACCTCACGCTCGTGCCCTACATCAAGACGGCGGGCGAGCTCAAGACGAAGCCGACGCAGCACAGCGTGCGGGCCCTCCGGGACATCGGTATCCAGCCGGACATCCTCATCTGCCGGACCGAGCGCGAGCTCGGAGACGACATCAAGGAGAAGATAGCGCTCTTCTGCAATGTCGAGACCGAGGCCGTGATCGACGCCAGGGACGTCGCGTCGATTTACGAGGTACCTCTCCGGTTCCACGCCGACGGCCTCGACGACATCGCGCTCCGGAAGCTCGGGATCGAGAACGGCAAGCCGGACCTGTCGGTCCTCGAGGAGCTGGTCGGACGGATCGAGAACCCCTCGAGGGAGATCGACATCGCGATCTGCGGAAAGTACGTCGATCTGAAGGACGCGTACAAGAGCATCATCGAGGCGTTCGCGCACGCGGGGGCAGAGAACGACGCGCGCGTCAACCTCAGGTGGATCGACGCCGAGGCGATCGAGCAGTGCGGGGACGCGGGCCGGCACCTCGACGGCTGCCACGGCGTCCTGGTTCCCGGCGGTTTCGGGGAGCGGGGGATCGAGGGGAAGATCCAGGCCGCGCGGTACGCCCGGGAGAACGGCGTTCCCTACCTCGGGATCTGCCTCGGGATGCACGTGGCCGTCATCGAGTTCGCGAGGAACGTCTGCGGACTGGCTTCCGCGCACTCGACGGAGTTCAACGCGTCATCGGACGACCCGGTGATCGATCTCCTTCCGGAGCAGCGAGAGGTCGTCGACATGGGCGGGACGATGAGGCTCGGGGGATGCGAGTGCCGGCTGCTCGACGGGAGCGGGGCGCGGGACGCCTACGGAGTCGACACGGTCCGCGAGCGTCACCGTCACCGATACGAGTACAACAACGACTACAGGGAACTCCTGGAGTCGCGGGGGCTCGCCTCGTCCGGGCTCTACCCGGAGAAGGACCTCGTAGAGATCGTCGAGCTTCCCAACCACCCGTGGTTCATCGCGTGCCAGTTCCACCCGGAGTTCCGCTCGCGGCCCGGCAGGGCGCACCCCCTCTTCAGGGAGTTCGTCCGAGCGGCGGTCGCACACGCGGAGGGAAACGCGGCGCCTGTCGCGCGCGCAGACGGGGGGTCGTCCGATGGCCGGTCGCGTCGTTGACGTAGGCGGAGTCGAGATCGGCGCGGGCCGTCCGCTCGCTCTCATCTCGGGGCCGTGTGCGCTCGAGAACGAGGACCTCGCGCTCGAGGTCGCCCGGAAGGTCGCCGCGATCGCCTTCGACCTCGGCCTGCCCTACGTGTTCAAATCGTCGTATCTCAAGGACAACAGAATGTCACCCGGATCGTACGCGGGTCCGGGACTCGAGGCGGGCCTCGCGATCCTCCGCAGGATCAAGGCGGAGGTGGGCGTTCCCGTGCTCTCCGACGTCCACGAGCGCGGGGAGGTCGCGATGGCGGCGGAGGTCCTCGACGCCATCCAGATCCCGGCGTTCCTCTGCCGGCAGACGCGACTCCTCGAGGCGGTGGCCGCGACGGGAAGGCCGATCAACATCAAGAAGGGGCAGTTCCTGGCGCCGGAGGACATGGCGCGGGTGGCGGCCAAGGCGGAGTCGGCGGGAAACGACCGGATCCTCCTGACGGAGCGGGGCACGTCGTTCGGCTACCACAACCTGGTCGTCGACATGAGGGGAATCGAGATCATGCGACGGACCGGGCATCCAGTCGTCTTCGACGCCACGCACAGTGTTCAGCTCCCGGGATCAGCTTCGGGCGTCTCCGGTGGCCAGCCCGAGTTCGTGCCGGTCTTAGCTAAGGCGGCGTGCGCTGCCGGGGTGGACGCGCTCTTCATCGAGACGCATCCGGATCCCCCGAGTGCGCTCTCCGACGCGCAGTCGATGGTGGCGCTCTCGGAACTGCGGGCGCTTCTCGAGGACGTCCTGCGGGTGGCGCGGGCCGTGCGCACGAGCTCGAGGGAGGCCGCGCGTGCTTGACGTCGACCGCGACCTGGCCCTCCGGATCAAGCTCCTCGTGCTCGACGTCGACGGCGTTCTGACGGACGGCCACCTCGTGCTCGGGCCGACCGGGGAGGAGCTGAAGACGTTCTCCGTTCAGGACGGCATCGGGATCAAGCTGGCCCAGGAGGCCGGAATCGAGGTCGCTTTCCTTTCGGCGCGGACCTCCGAGATCGTCGAGAAGCGAGCCGCGATGCTTGCGGTCACCGAGGTCCACCAGGGCGAGCGGAGGAAGCTCCCGGTCGTAAAGGAGATCGGTGACAGGCTCGGGATCGACCTCAGCGAGATCGCGTACGTCGGCGACGACATCGTCGATCTGGCGCCCGTCGCCGCCGTCGGGATGGGCGTCGCGGTCGGCGACGCGTGCCAGGATCTCAAGGAGGTCGCGTCGCACACGGCGACCTTGCCCGGCGGAGGGGGCGCGGTGCGCGAAACGGTCGAAGCGATCCTGAGATCCCGCGGCGTCTGGAAGGACGCGGTCCGGGGATTCCTGGAGAGCGCGCGATAGAGGCTGTGGAGGGTCGTCGATGGCGAAGCTCGAGAGGACCGGTCTCGCGCGGAACGGAACGGCTGCGACCGACGAGGATCTCGTCAAGGTCGCGCGGGACGTGCTCGAGATGGAGTGCGCGGCCCTCGTGGCGGCCGGGCGACGGCTGGACCGGTCGTTCGCGTCGGCAGCGCGCGCGATCCTCGGATCCACCGGATCGGTCGTCCTCTGCGGCGTCGGGAAGTCCGGCATCGTTGCGAGGAAGATCGCCGCGACGTTCGCGAGCACCGGGACGCCCTCCGTCTTCCTCCACCCGGCCGACGCGGCCCACGGCGACATCGGGCTCGTGGGACCCGGCGACGTCGTGATCGCGGTCTCGAAGAGCGGCGAAGGCGACGAGCTGCTCCGGATCCTGCCCATCCTGCGGGACATCGGCGTGACGATCATCGCGATCGTCGGAACCCCCCAATCGACGCTCGCGGCGCGCTCCGACATCGTGCTCGACGCCAGCGTCGAGCGCGAGGCATGCCCGATGGACCTCGTCCCGACGACCAGCACGACCGTCGCGCTCGGGCTGGGCGACGCGCTCGCGGTCGCCGTCCTCACGGAGAAGAACGTCGACCGGGAGGCCTTCGCGGCCGTTCATCCGGCGGGCGCCCTCGGCCGAAGGCTCCGCCTCAGGGTCCGGGACGTCATGCACGTCGGCGACGAGCTTCCGAAGGTCGGGGAGGACGCCCGGATGGGGGAGGCGATCCTCGAGATCGCGAAGAAGCGCCTCGGACTCACGACCGTGGTGGACGCCGCCGGCAGGCTCACCGGCATTCTCACCGACGGCGACCTCAGGCGGATCCTGATGGAGCGGCAGGACGTCCTGGAGGCGCGGATCGGCGACGTCATGACCAGGGACCCCAGGACCGTCGGGCGGAACGAGCACGTCGCCACCGCCCTCGAGAAGATGGAGACGATCGGGCCGAGCCCGATCACCTCGCTCATCACCGTGGACGAGGAAGGCAGGCCCGAGGGCGTCATCCACATCCACGATTGCCTGAAGGCCGCCGGCTGACCCCCCGCCGGGAGGCCCTGCCGCTCGCGCCGGGCCGCGACCCGTGTTGACCGCCCCCCTCACGTCTGCTACTCTCCCCGCCGTCACCGCCGGAATGCCCGCGTGGGCCCGGATTCGGGACGCAGGGCCGCATCGTCCGGCGCAGGCCGCCGGTTGCGGGATTCCTTGAGACGGTCCCTCTTCTCGGGTATATTGGAGGCTCGGGTTCGGGAGCCGCCAGGAATCGGGTCCGACCCCAGCATTTTGGCCTGTTGCTTGCTATGGAAACGGGGTTGCTTCCAGCGGAGATCCACATGAAGATCGATCGCAGACTCGCGCTCTCTCTGCTCGCCGCCGCACTTGGGCTCGCTCTGACGAGCTGCGGCAGTGGCCCCGCCGAGGGCGAGGGGGAGTCCGGCGTCCTTCCGGACCACGAGATCGACGGGTTCAGTCTGACGCAGACGCAGGAAGGCAGGAAGCTCTGGACGCTCTCCGCGAAGCGCGCGCTCATCTTCGAGCAGGCCGACAGGACGGAGCTCGATCGACTCCGCATCGACTACTACGATGAGAACGGCGACGCCACCTCCACGCTGACGGCCAGGACCGGCATCCTGAAGACCAGGACCAACGACATGGAGGCCCTGGGCGACGTCGTGGTGACCGCGAGCGACGGCAGCGTTCTCACCACCGAGAGACTCACGTGGAACGAGCTGACGCGGAAGATCGAGTCTGATCGCTTCGTGCGAGTAACCAAGGGCAAGGACGTGTTCACCGGGACCGGCATTGAGGCCGATCCCGATCTCAAGAACATCAAGGTGAAGTCCGGCTTCAAGGCCTATGTCAGAACCCCTGAGGGTGAGCTTGTCGAGGACCACTGACGTCTCCGCGCGGAGCGGAGCAGACGGACCGGACCAGCTCAAGGCCCGGGGACTCGTAAAGAGATACGGTCGCAGGACGGTCGTGAACGGCGTCGATCTCGAGCTGAGACGAGGCGAGGTCGTCGGCCTCCTGGGGCCGAACGGGGCGGGGAAGACAACGACGTTCTACATGATCGTCGGACTCCTGTCTCCCCACGAGGGCTCCGTCTACCTGGACGACGTCGAGATCACTCGCGAGCCCATGTACCGGCGGGCGCGCATGGGCGTCGGATACCTCGCGCAGGAGTCGTCGATCTTCAGGGGGCTCACGGTCGGACAGAACGTGATGTCGATCCTTGAGACGCTCGGCGGAACGCGGAAGGAGCGAGAGGTCCGGCTGGGTGAGCTCCTCGGCGAACTGGGGATCGAGGAGCTGGAGTCGCGCGACGCGGACACGCTCTCTGGCGGCGAGCGCCGCCGTGTGGAGATCACGCGCGCGCTCGTCCCGCGGCCGGCGTTCCTCCTCCTCGATGAGCCGTTCGTCGGGATCGATCCCATCGTCGTTCAGGACATCCAGGCGATCATCCGTCGTCTGAAGAAGAGGAACATCGGGATTCTCATCACCGACCACAACGTGCGAGAGACGTTGTCGGTGACCGATCGGGCGTATATCATGTACGAGGGACAGATTCTCCTCTCGGGGAGCGCGCACGAGCTGGCCACCAACGAGGAAGCCAAGAAGCTCTACCTGGGCGAGCGCTTCCAGCTGTAGGGGGGCCAGGCGCCGGAGCGCGCGGAGGGGGATCGATCTTCGGGAGAGACCGGGGCGGGTGGGGACTGGGAATCTAGCCGGAAGAGGGAGATCACCATGGACATGAAGCCAGGACTCCGCCTCGGGATGACGCAGCAGCTGGTCATGACGCCGCGGTTGCAGATGGCGCTCAAGATCCTGCAGGTGTCGACCCTCGAGCTGGAGCAGTTCCTGAAGCAGGAGCTTCTGCAGAACCCGCTGCTCGAACGTGATGAGGAAGATGATGAGGTGGAGGGGGAGACCGAGGCCGCCGAGTCCGAAGGGGAGTCGGCGGACGGAGCGGGAGAGGAAGGGGCGTCCGCCGAGGAGAGCAGCGAGACCGCCGGCGAGGAGCCCGCGAAGGCGGAGCAGGAGGGCGAGTCGGAGCCCGAGCCCAAGGAGTCCGAGCCCAAGGAGTCCGAGCCCACGGAGGACCTCGACTGGGACGACTACCTCGACGACGTCTACGCGCACGCCTATGGACAAAACCTCGCCCGTGACGACGACGAGCGGTACGAGCGCGTTCCGGTAGCGATCACGACCTTCGAGGACGAACTGAAGCACCAGCTCCACGTCGAGTGCTCCGACGACGGCCTCCTGGGCATCGCGGAGTACATCATCGACGAGCTCGACCGGGACGGCTACGTCAACGACCCGCTCGAGGAGATAGCGGAGGCGCTCCACGTCGACGTCGATCTGGTCCAGAAGGCGCTCGAGATGGTGCAGGCGCTCGATCCACCCGGGATCGCCGCCAGGACCATCGAGGAGTGTCTCCTCCTCCAGCTCCAGAGAAAGGGCCTCGGCGACACGCTCGCGACGCGCGTCGTCGAGCAGTGCTTCGACGAGCTCAAGGCCTGCAAGTACGATCAGATCCGCCGGAAGCTCGGGGCGACCATCGAGGACCTGCGCCGCGCGATCAACGACATCTCGAAGCTGGACCCCAGACCGCGCACGGATCCAGTCGTGAACGATCCCGGATACATCACCCCCGACCTCGTCGTCGATGACATCGACGGCGACTACGTGGTCTACCTGAACGACCAGGACGTTCCCAGGGTCCGCATCAACCGGACGTATCGCCAGATCCTCGGAAGCGAGACCGAGAGCGAGGAGCGCGACTTCATCACGAAGAAGCTCAAGGCCGCGCGCTGGATCGTCCAGAGCATCGAGAACCGGAGAAGGACGATGGTCCGCGTAACGGAGAGCATCGTCCGCGCGCAGGCGGGCTTCTTCGAGAAGGGCGTGTCGGCGCTGAGGCCTCTGACGCTGCAGCAGATCGCCGACGACGTCAGCATGCACGAGTCGACAGTGAGCCGCGTCACGCGCGGGAAGTACGTCCAGACGCCTCGGGGCACGTACGAGCTCAAATACTTCTTCTCGAGCGGCATCCGCACCAGAAACGGCGAGGAGATCGCCTCGAAGGCCGTGCGCGACGCGATGCAGGGCATCATCAGCAAAGAGGACAAGAAGAAGCCCCTCTCGGATCAGAAGATCGCAGAGGAGCTCAAGCGGATGGGCTTCACCATCTCGCGCCGAGCGGTCGCGAAGTACCGCGACCAGATGGGCATCCTGAGAGCCGGTCTCAGGAAGGAGATCTGACCATCTCCTTCGAGCGGAGAGTGTGAACGTGCTCAAGGATGTCGTTTTCCAGCCTACCGACACCGATGCAACCGAGTTCACCGTCTCGTACTGGAAGCTCGATCCGGGAGACGCCGTGAGTGAGGGTAGCGAGCTGCTCGTCGTGGAATCCGTGGACGAGAAGACGGCGCTCGTCGTACCGTCACCCTGCGCCGGCGTGCTGGCGGAGATCGTCACCGGGGAAGAGCGCACGATCTCGCCAGGAGACGTGCTTGGAAGGATAGACGCTCAGTGAGTCGTGACCCGCGACTGCCAGCGTGGCTCACCAAACCGCTCGGCGACCCGGCCAGCATCAGCGAGGTCCGTGCGGTTCTCGCTGCCCACCGGCTCAACACCGTCTGTGACGAGGCGAAGTGTCCGAACCGGGCCGAGTGTTTCGGCCGGGGTACCGCCACGTTCATGATCCTCGGCGACCGCTGCACCAGGAACTGCGGGTTCTGCAGCGTCGCCAGCGCCACGCCGGCCGACCCCGATCCGTCGGAGCCCGATTCGGTCGCGGCTGCCGCAGCCGACCTCGGACTCGAGTTCGTCGTCGTGACGTCGGTCACTCGCGACGATCTCCCGGACGGAGGGGCTTCGCACTTCGCGAGGACCGTAGGCGCGATCAGGAGCGCTTTGCCGCGGGCGGGCGTGGAGGTTCTCGTTCCCGATTTCGGAGGGGACCGCCGCGCCGTCGACACCGTCCTCGCGGCCGGACCCGACGTCTTCGGCCACAACGTGGAGACGGTCGCGCGGCTCTACCCCGTGGCTCGCGCGGGCGCCGACTACCGGCGTTCCCTCGACGTGCTCGCGCACGCGGCGGCGTCGGGGAGCGCGCGCGTCAAGTCTGCTATCATGCTGGGTCTCGGCGAGACGAACACGGAGATCGAGACGACGCTTTCGGACCTGGCGGCAGCGGGGGTCGAGATCGTGTACCTCGGCCAATACCTGAGGCCGTCGCCGTCCCATCTGCCGGTGGAGCGCTTCGTGCCTCCCGAGGAGTTCGAGGCGTGGGGGTCGCGATGCGAGGGCATGGGCTTCGCCTGGGCGTCGGCCGGCCCGTTCGTGAGGAGTTCCTACGAGGCCGACCGGGCCTTCGCGCGAGTCGGCGAGCGCTCCGTGGACCGAGGAGAGCAGCGCGCCTGAAAGGAGCGGGGATGAAGATCAGACTCACTACCAGACACGTCGACCTGGAACCGGAGCTCAGGGAATACGTCGAGGAGAAGATCGAACATCTGGTACGCTACTTCGACAGGGTAGACGAGGCGCACGTCGTCTTCGCGCGGGAGGGACATCTCTACACGACCGACCTGACGGTTCACGCCTCGCGCGTCGTCGTGTCGAGCGAGCAGGGAGCGGACGATCCGAGGTCGGCCTTCGACCGCGCGCTCGAGAAGGTCGAGCGCCAGATCCGCCGGCACAAGGGAAGGGTGCGGGACCGCAAGCACGGCGAGGCGATGGGAGAGGCGGCGGAGGTGATCGGCGGTACGGCCCCGGGAGAGATCGGCATCATCCCGGAGAAGCTCTCCAGCACTGTCCTGAGCCCCGAGGAGGCGCTCAGGGAGCTCGATGAGCAGAACGCGCGGTTCCTGGTGTTCGTGAACGCCGAGACCAGCAAGGTGAACGTGATCTACCGCAGGGACGACGGAAACTACGGGCTGGTCGAGCCCGAGGAGTAGCGGGGCGGACGGACGGGCCGGACGAACGCGACGGACCGGATCGAGCCTCGACGGGACCCGGAGACGATGGACCGACTGACGCTCGAACAGCTGACGGAGAGGTTTCGGGAGCCCCTGGGGCTCACCCTCGTGACCGACGCGGCGGTGTCGGGCAGCGACATCACGTGGAGCGAGATCTCACGGCCGGGCCTGCTCCTGGCGGGCTTCGAGGACGGGTTCAGCCCCGACCGGATCCAGGTCCTGGCGGAGTCGGAATTCGCCTACCTCGAGTCGCTCGATTCCGCAGCGCAGGACGCCGCGCTCGGACGCCTGTTCGTCTCGGCGGTGCCGTGCGTGATCGTGAGCGGCGGCAGGAAGGCGCCGGCCGAGCTGGTGGAACGGGGCAACCGGACGGGAGTGCCCGTCTTCGAATCGGACCTCCCCGCGGGGCGGCTCGCGCGCGAGCTTTCGACGGTGCTCGACGATCTTCTTGCGCCCGAGGCCACGATCCACGGTACACTGGTCGACGTCTACGGAGTCGGTCTGCTCTTTACCGGCAAGAGCGGGATCGGTAAGAGCGAGTGCGGGCTCGATCTCGTAGAGCACGGACACCGGCTGGTGGCCGACGACGTCGTCCACGTGACGAGCACGTCGCAGGGGCACCTGATCGGTTCGGGGAACGACCTTCTGCGGCACTACATGGAGATCCGGGGTGTCGGGATCATCGACGTCCAGGCGATCTTCGGAATCAGGGCGATCAGGAAGCAGAAGCGCATCGAGGTCGAGGTCCGGCTCGTGAGCTGGTCGGAGCTGGACGACTACGAGCGTCTCGGCGTCGACGAGGTCCACACCGAGATCCTCGGCGTGAAGATACCGCTCGTCACCCTGCCACTCGTGACCGGTAAGAACATCACGGTGGTGTCCGAGGTGATCGCGATGAACCACCTGCTGAAGCTCAGGGGCGTGCATCCGGCGAGGGAGTTCGACCGGCGGCTGAGGGATCTCGCATCCACTGAAGAGAGGGCGCGGAGAATGCTCCCGGGCGACAACGAATGAGCGAACCGCGCAGGAAGATAGGCTGCGTGCTCGTGGCGCACGGCACCGTGGCCCAGTGCCTGATGGACGCCGTCGAGGGCATCCTCGGCAAGCAGTCGAACTGGGTGGCCATCTCGAACGCCGGTCTCTCGCTCACGGACCTGACCGAGACCGTCGACGCTGCCATCGCCGATCTCGGGGAGCGGTGCGACGTCGTCGTCATGAGCGACATGCCGGGCGGCAGCTGTCACCACGCCTGCCAGGAGACGATGGGAGATCGCCCGCTGGTCCGCATGCTGTCCGGAATGAACCTGATGATGCTTCTCGAGTTCTTCGTGAAGCGGGATCGACAGGTGCTCGACGAGCTGCTGCCACTCGTGAAGACGCGCGGACAGGACGCGATCCGGATCCTCTGAAGGGGACTGCACTTGGCCTTCGCGCTCGTGCGCATCGACGACAGACTCATCCACGGGCAGGTGGCCGTGGCGTGGGGAGCCCACCTCTCGCCCGACCGCATCGTGCTCGTCAACGACGAGGTCGCGGCGACCGAGTGGAAGCGCGGTCTCTATTCGGAGACCGACGCGATGGGCGCCGCGGTGTCGGTTCTGTCGATCGACGAGTTCGCCTGCGGCGCGGCCGAAGGCCGCTGGGAAGACGAGCGCATCATCGTGATCGTGGAGTCGCCGGCGGATCTGCTCTCCCTTCTGGAGAAGGGGGTGGAGATCCCGAAGGCGAACGTCGGCGGGATGCACTACCACGCGGGCAAGCAGGAGCTCCTGTCTTACGTGTACGTGGACGGCGACGACGTCGCCGCCATGAGAAAGATAGTCCGGTCGGGAACGGCGCTCCTGGCGAGGGACGTCCCGCAGTCGCAGACGATCGATCTGGCACGCGTGGTTCTTTCGGTCAAGTTCGACTGATTCGGCCGCGGGGAATCCGGAAGGAGGTTCGCACAGGCGTCCATGCAAACCACGCTCATCCTGTGCATCCACAACCATCAGCCCGTCGGGAACCTCCCCGACGTCTTCGCGCGCGCCTACCGCGATGCGTACCTTCCGTTCCTCGAGGCTCTCGAGAGGTTCCCCCAGATCAAGCTTGTGCTCCACAACACGGGGCCGCTTCTCGAGTGGTACGAGGAGAACGCCCCCGAGTACATAGAGCGTGTGCGGGCGCTGGTCGAGCGGGGACAGGTAGAGATCCTGACCGGCGCGTTCTACGAACCGATCCTCTCGGCGATACCGGCGCGAGACGCCGCGGGCCAGATCGCCAAGATGAACGAGTACGTGTCGTCGACGTTCGGCACGAAGGCGCGCGGCATGTGGCTCGCCGAGCGAGTCTGGGAGTCGTGCCACGCAAAGACGATCGCCGGAGCGGGCGTGGAGTACGTCCCGCTCGACGACTACGAGTTTCGGCTGGCCGGCATCGATGACGACGATCTGACCGGCTACTTCGTCACGGAGGACCAGGGGGTCCCGCTCAGCCTCTTCCCGATCAGCAAGAGGCTCCGGTACGCGATCCCGTTCCGCGAACCCGAGGAGTCGATCGCGATCCTGCGGGAGCTGGCCGAGCGCGGTCCGGGTCTGGCCGCGGTCTTCGGCGACGACGGAGAGAAGTTCGGGGTCTGGCCGGGCACGCACAGCCACGTCTACTCCGGGCGATGGCTCGACCGCTTCTTCACGGCGCTGGCGGAGAACTCGGACTGGCTCACGACCTCAACCTTCTCCGAGTTCGTGGACACGACGCCGGCGCGCGGCCGCGCGTACCTCCCGACGTCGTCGTACCCGGAGATGATGGAGTGGGCCCTGCCGACGCCGGCGAGGAGGAGCTACGAGCGCCTCACGCGGGAACTCGAGCAGCAGGACGCGGCCGACGAGTGGAGGCCCTTTCTGAGCGGAGGGATCTGGAAGGGGTTCCTCACGAAGTACGACGAGGCGAACGTGATGGCGCGGAAGATGTTCCGCGTGAGCGAGAAGGTCGCGAGCCAGCTCCGCACGATCGACGTGCTTCGGAGCGACGGCGTCCTCTCCGACGACGGGCGAGGTGAGGACGGCGGAGCCGACCCCCCGGTCGATGCCGCCGCCGTCCACGAGGCCAGGAACGAGCTCTGGCGGGGGCAGTGCAACTGCGCATACTGGCACGGGGTCTTCGGGGGGCTCTACCTGCCGCATCTGCGCTCCGCCATCTACAAGCATCTGATCCGCGCGGAGAACCTCCTCGACGCGTCGAGGGGCACGACGTGGAACTCGATGGAGATTATCGATCATGACCTCGACGGCGAGGACGAGGTACTGCTCGAGTCGCACTGGGCGAACCTCTACGCAGCGCCCGCGCGCGGCGGCACGCTCTTCGAGCTCGACCTCAGACGCGCGGAGACGAACATCCTCGCGACGATGTCGCGATACGACGAGGCGTACCACCACGCGGTCGACGAGACGGCCGCCGCGGAGGAGGACGACGAGGACGGCGTCCCAACCATCCACGGCTCGATGCGCGCCAAGGAGAGCGGGCTCGAGCAGCTCGCGGGACGCGACCGCCGGCCGCGGAGGTCTTCGATCGATCGGTTCCTCGCGAAGGGGACCGGCTGTGAGGCGGCCAGGAGGGGGGACGCGGCCGATCTCGGCGACTTCGTCGACGCGCGCTACGGATTCGAGCTGCGACAGGGGGAGGGGTCGGTCGGCGTCATCATGAGTCGGAGGGGCACGGTCCGGGGCGACGACGGTCCGGCGGGAGTCATCCTCGAGAAGAGCGCGTGGCTCGCTCCCGACGACACCGTGCGGGTCGACTACGTCCTGACGGCGGAAGACGACCTCGACGCCCTCTTCGCGCCCGAGTGGAACCTGGCGTTTCTGACGCCGAACACAGACTACGTCTACCTCACGCGAGGGGACTCCGAGGCCGGGGATTCCGAGCGCAAGAGCCTGGCGAGACGGGCGAACCACCGGGACGCCGACGGCCTCTCCATCACCGATCTCCTGGGGGGCGAGGTCGTCTCGATCTCTCTCGAACCCGCGAGCGACATCTGGACGTGGCCGCTCGAGACCGCCTCGCAGTCCGAGGGCGGCGTCGAGCGGGTCTTCCAGGGCGTCACGATCACCACGAGCTGGCCCGTTGTATTGAAGGCAGGGGAACGCGCGAGCTTCTCGCTCGCGCTCCGAGCGCGGCCAGCGGAGGAGTAGGACGATGTCCGACGGCACTCTGGTGCTCCTTCTGGCGCTTCTCGCCGGCGCCCTCTCGGTCGACGGGACCGCCGCGCTCCAGCTCATGTTCTCGCAGCCGCTCGTGGCGGGGAGCCTGGCCGGACTGGTGGTCGGCGATCCGATTCTCGGGCTCACGGTCGGCGCCACGCTTCAGCTCGTGTGGATCGCGGTGCTTCCCGTCGGTGCCGCGGCGTTCCCCGACGCGGCGCTCGCCGGCGTCGTCGGGGTCGGGCTCGCGGGCCTCCTGTCGAGGGCGGGAGCGCCGGCCGGGTGGTCGGTCGCCGCGGGCATCATCGTCGCGCTCGTGTCGGGCGCCATCGGCCAGCGGGCGATCGCCGTGGTCCGCAGGCTCAACGTGCGGTACGCCGCATACGCTGCGCAACGCGCCGGTCTCGGGGATCCCGGGGGCGTTCGCGTCGCGGTCGCGCTCGGGATCGCGACCAGGTTCGTTGTCGGAGCGATTCTGGCGGGCGCCATTCTCGGCGTCTCGTTCGTCGCGCTCCAGGCGCTTCCCTTCGCCCCTCCGGCGGGCACGTTCCCGACCGCGCTCTGGGCGGTGCCGCTCGCCGCGGCGGGGATCGCCGCCGCGGCCAGGACGAAGACCGAGTGGCTGTTCATGGGCGCGGGTCTGGTGTTCGGCGTCATCGTACTGGCGGGCAGATGAGAGACGACGCGTCCGTGATCCCCGGCTCCGAGAGCCGCGGCGTAGGGACGGGCACCGGGCTCACTCTCGGCGCCGGCGGCAAGCTCGGCCTCTTCTGGCGGTCGCTCCTGCTGCAGTCGGTCTGGAACCCGCGTGGCATGCAGCACGTCGGATTCTGCTTCGCCGTGCTTCCGGTGCTGCGGAGGAGACGGCTCGACGGGGACGCCGCGAAGGCGTTCCTCGAGAGGCATCTCGAGTTCTTCAACACCAACCCGACGATGGCGACGTACATCATCGGCGCCGTCGCGGCGGGCGAGCTCGAAGCGGACGAGGTCGGAGGGGAGACGGTCGCTGACGTCAAGAAGAGCCTCTCGGGACCTCTCGGGATGGCTGGCGACGCGCTCCTCTGGGGAAGCCTGAGGCCGCTCGCGGGCCTCGCGGGAGTCATGGTCGCTCTCCTCGGGCACGCGTGGGCCGCAGTGGCGCTCCTCGTGCTCTACAACGTCCCGCACCTGTCCCTGAGGGCGCGAGGGATCGCCGCGGGGGTTGCGCTCGGTCCGGCCGCGGCCCGGGAGGTGCTCGGTCCGCGGTTCAAGAAGGCCGTTCGGGTGTGCCGCGCGGCGGGAGCGTTCACGGCGGGGATCGTCCTGGCGGTCGCCTTTCGCGGATCCGGCGACTTCGAGCCGTGGAGGCTCGTCGCGTCGGGCGGCTTCTTCGCGCTGGCGTACGCGGCCGCGAGGCTCGGCATTCCCGCGACCGTCGTCGGGCTGGCCGGAGCCGTCGGAGGGCTCGTGCTGATGGTCCACGGTTCCTGAGGGGAGGCGCTTTGCTCGAGAGGACGGTGATCGTCGCGAACAAGGTGGGGCTCCACGCGCGACCGGCGGCGGAGTTCGTTCGGCTCGCCGCTCGGTTCGACTCAGAGATCAAGCTGACGAAGGACGATCTCACGATCGACGGCAAGAGCATCATGGGGGTCATGATGCTCGCGGCCGAGTACGGGAGCCGGCTCACGATCGCGATCGACGGTAGGGACGAGGAGGAGGCGATGTCCGCGCTCGTCGGATTCCTCGAAACCGAAATGGAAGAGGGGCAGGCGTAGCTTGGTAGATCTTTCCGAGATAGGGTCCGCGCACGTTATCGAAGGCATGCCCGCGTCTCCGGGAATCGTCATCGGCAAGGCGTTCATCCTGGACACCGAGCGGCCGCACGTCGAGGAGGAACGAATCTCCCCCGAGGAGATCGAGGAGGAGGTCGCGGGCTTCCTCTCAGCCGTCGAGGAGACGCGAGCCGAGCTCCTCTCGCTCAGAAGCGGGCTCGAGGAGGAGCTGGGGGAGACGCACGCCAGGATCTTCGACGCCCACCTCCTGATCCTCGAGGACTCGACGGCGATCGACGGGACCATCCGTCGGATCAGGAACAAGGGAATCAACGCTGCCTTCGCCCTGACCGAGACGATCGGGCAGGTCGGACGCAAGGCGAGATCGCTCAAGCACCTCGAGAGCGATGTCATCGTGATCGCGAGGGAACTGGCGCCGACGCACACCGCCTCGATGCACAGGGAGCGCGTCGTGGGGTTCGGAACGGAGGCCGGGGGGCGAACGTCGCACGCCGCGATCATGGCGCGATCGCTCGAGATCCCGGCGGCCGTCGGACTCCGAGGGGCGACCGACGAGATCAGGCAGGGGGAGACGATCATCCTCGACGGCACGGTAGGCCTCCTCATCTACCAGCACGACGCGGCGGTCCTCGACTACTACCTCGAACGCAAGAAGATGCTCGAGGAGTTCGAGCGGGACCTCCTGACGCTCAAGGACTACCCGGCCGTGACGAAGGACGGGCGCAAGTTCGAGCTCGGCGCCAACAT
>JALGWI010000033.1 GCA_025774245.1 bacterium | reverse complement strand
GAGGGGCTCACCGAGGGTGAGCAGTACACACAGGCGGCGCTGCTCGTCGATGCGATGCTCGTCGAGGCGCGGCGCGTCCGCGTTCGCGAGGACGGGACGGTCGTCGCCGAGAAGCCGGCCGGGGTCGAGTACACGGAGGCGGCGAGGTCGGCCGTCGAGTGGCTTCTCGGCAGGGCGCTCGCGACGAGCGGCAAGGCGTTCCCGTACCACGACCAGAAGACCGCCGACGAGATCGCCTGGGCGAGGTACCTCGTCGACGCATCGGAGATGGCGAGGAGGAGCGGGGACGACTTCGCCGTCCTGCTTCTCTCGTCGGACGAGGATCTCGAACTCAGGCTTCCGAACCCGGACGCCTACTTCGGGGAGTAGCGTTACTTCCTCCTTGCACGGGGTCGTGCCTCCCGCTACCGTGGCCAGACGGACAGCACGAG
The DNA here is from genome assembly GCA_025774245.1 of bacterium. Taxonomy (GTDB): domain Bacteria; phylum Joyebacterota; class Joyebacteria; order Joyebacterales; family Joyebacteraceae; genus JALGVN01. Next base: position 25,351 of record JALGWI010000033.1, on the reverse strand, counting down.
CTATCGGCCATCGCGGCCCCGTGCAAAACCACCGGGGGAGCGACGTGAAGGACTGGACCGACACCTTCTTCGAAGGCCCCTGGACCATGCTCCAGCGGGCGCCCACCACGACCGAGCCCTCCGCCGAGGAGGCCCGCCACATCAGAAGAGTCCTCCGGCTCCGCCGGGGATCGAAGGTGGCCGACGTCCCCTGCGGCGACGGCCGCATCTCGATCGAGCTCGCCCGGGCCGGATGCGAGGTCGTGGGCGTCGATCGGTGCGAGACGAGCGTTCGGAGGGCGAGGCGGACGTTCCGCGCGGAGGGGCTCCCCGGACGGTTCCGCGTCGGCGACATGCGGCGCCTCAGGCTCGAGCCGGGATTCGACGCCCTGATCAACTGGTGGGGGAGCTTCGGGTACTACGACGACGAGACGAACCTCGCCATCCTGAAGGGCTTCGCGGAGCTCGTCGAGTCCGGTGGCCGCGTGCTCGTCGACCAGGTCAACCGGGAGCGGGTCCTCCGCGACTTCCGTGAGTGGCACGACTCGGACGACTGGCGCGTCCGCATCACCACGAAGAACCGCTGGGATCCCGAGACCGAGCGCATCGAGGGCACCTGGACCTTCACGTACGGGACCCGGCGCGTTCGGCGGCACAGCTCGATCCGCCTCTACACGCCGGGTCAGATGCGTCGTCTCATGGCGTCCGCCGGCCTCGTCGTCGAGCGCTTCTACGACGGGTCGGACGGAACCGACTTCAAGCGCGGCAGCCACCGGATGACGACGGTGGGACGGAAGCCCCGGCGGCAGCGGGCCCGGCGGCAGCGCTCCTGAGTCCGCTCGCCGTCGCTACGATCCGCGCAGCTACTTTCCGGACATCTTCTTCAGATACCTGAAGTAGTCGCTGTCCGTGGTGAGGATGAGGATGCTCTCCTCGCCGATCGTCTCCTTGTAGCTCTCGAGCGTTCTCAGGAACGAGTAGAACTCCGGATCGCGGCCGAAGGCGTCCGCGTAGATCGAGGTCGCCTCGGCGTCCGCGCCGCCCTTGATGTCCTCGGCGATCCGGTAGGCCTCCGACGTGATCCGCTCGAGCTCCTTCTCCTTCTGGCCCCGGATCTCGGCGCTCTCTCCCTGTCCCTCGGATCGGTACCGCTCGGCGATCCGGCGCCTCTCCGAGATCATCCGCTCGTAGACCTTGAGCCGGACCTCCTCGACGTAGTTGACGCGCTTGATCCGGACGTCGACGAGCTCGATCCCGTAGCGGGGCATCTGCTCGGCCGCCATCGCGAGAATCTGGTCGGTGATCTCCCCTCTCCCGATCCCGATCGACTCGGCGTCCCGGGCCTGCACGTCGAGCTCGGACGCCACCATCGCGCGGTTCGAGCTGCGGACGACCTCGAGGAGGTCGTGGCTCGTGAGGAGGTCGCGCGTGACGGCGTCGATCACGTCGTCGAGTCGAGCCTGCGCTCCGAGCTCGTGTGAGACCGACTGCATGAATCTGAGCGGATCGGCGATCCTCCAGCGCGCGAACGTGTCGACCCAGATGTACTTCTTGTCCCTCGTGGGGATCTGGCTGGGGTTACCGTCCCACTCGAGGACGCGCTTCTCGAAGACGTTCGCCTTCTGGATAAACGGGATCTTCATCTTGAGGCCGGGCTCCGTGATCGAATCTCCGATGGGCCGGCCGAACTGCGTGATGACGATCTGCTGCGTCATGTCGACGACGTAGAGAGCGTTCGAGAGCACGATGAGCCCCACGAACGCGAGGACCACGATGAGCGTGATTCTGCCTCCTCTCATTGTCCACCTCTCTTCCCGTCGAACTGAAGGAGTGGGATGATGTTCTTGAGCTCGGGATCGATGATGAACTTATTGGGGATCCCGGGAAGCACCTCGCTCATCGTCTCGAGGTAGAGCCGTCTCTTCGTGACGTCTCTGGCGCGGGAGTACTCGCGCCAGACTGCGACGAACCGATCGGCGTCGCCCTGAGCGCGGTTGACCCTGCCGAGCGCGTAGCCCTCGGCCTCCCGGATCATCCGCTGCGCCTCGCCCTCGGCTGCCGGGACGGCCTTGTTGTACTCCGTCCAGCCATCGTTGATGAGCCTCTCCTTCTCCTGCTTCGCCTGGTTGACCTCGTTGAAGGAGGGCTTGACCGGATCCGGAGGGTTCACGTCCTTCAGGTTGACCGTGACGATCTGGATCCCGGTCTCGTACTGGTCGAGGATCCCCTGCATGATCTGATGCGATTCGTCGGCGACCTCGCGGCGGCCGACCGTGAGGACCTCGGTCACGCTCCGGTCACCGACGACGACTCTCATCGCGGCCTCGGCGACGTCCCGCAGGGTCTCGGGAACCTCCCGGACCTTGAAGAGGTACTGGACGGGGTCGTTGATGCGGTACTGGACGATCCACTCCACGACGGCGGAGTTGAGATCGCCGGTCAGCATGAGCGACTCGCCCGAGAAGTCGCCCCGCCGGTAGACCGTCCGGACGCCGGCACGCTCCGTCGCGAAGCCGAACTCCTCCTTGAAGACGTGCTTCACCCTGACCTTGTGGACCTTCTCGAGGGCGAAGGGGAGCTTCATGTGGAGCCCGGGCTGGGTGGTCCGCACGTAGGCTCCCAGCCTCTTGACGACGCCGACCTCGTCGGTCGCGACGGAGTAGAACGTCGTCGAGAGGAGGATGATCGCGCCGATGCCGATCGCGATCCAGCGCGGGAGGTCGCCGCTGAACTGGGGCAGTTCGAGACGCATCTTCGGTCTCACCTCCATCTCGGGATCGTATACCATGTCTGCTCCTTTGCTGCGCGTGCTCCCTTTGCTGCGGGGAGTTCCCGGGAGGGGGGAGGGATCCCGCCCTTCCGGAGCGACGTCGCTCGATCACGGTTCCGCACCATAGTAGCGGCCCCGGGCGCGCCCCGCAACGGCGAAGCCGCGCAAACGGCTTCGCCGACGGCACTTGACGAGCGGGTTCGCGTGTGTTACACTACCCATGAGAGCGGGTTGTCTGAATGTCCTGGGACGCGCTGCCCAGGTGCGGTCGTAGCGCGTAGCAGCGATTTCTATGTTCGTTGCGCGCACGCGTGCACAGGAGGCAGCGATGTTCAGGTTCTCGTTGATCGCCCTCTTCGCGATTCTGGTCCTCGCCTCGGTAGCCTTCGGGGCCCCCAGGATCGTCCTGTACGAGCACTTCAGCGCGTTCTGGTGAGGCACCTGCCCCGCGATCGCAGTTGCGGTCGACAACTGGCAGCAGACGCACACGCGCGAGGAGGTCGTCCTCGTCCAGTACAACGACGACAACACGCGGGATCTCTACTGGGGCGTTCGCTCGAGCTACTACAACATCACCGCGATGCCCACGATCGCCGGGGACGGCCTCAAGGACAGCTACCCAGGCTCCTGCTTCGAGCCGGACTACCAGGCCCTCGCCCAGCGGCCCTCGCCGCTCATCATCACGCTTACCGAGAACGGGGTGGGTGACTTCACGGCCCACATAGAGGCCGAGGAGACGGTCACGGGCGCCCTCTTCTGCATGGTCGCGACCCACGACGATATGGTCCCCGCCTACGGCGGGGGAGAGTCTCACATGCCCTACCACGCCGTTGAGTTCCTGAGCCGCACCACCGGCGATCCGTTCTCGCTCGCCGCGGGAGAGAGCGTCGAGATCAACGGGACGTTCACCGTGCAGCCGCAGTGGGACTACGACTCCATGGGCGTGGCGTGCTGGGTGCAGAAGGCGGGCGGAGTCAACCCGGCCGACTGTGGCCAGTACATCGACCTCCCTGTCATGAACGAGGTGCTCCAGGCGTGCTACATCGACGCGGGCGGGACCTCCGTGCCGGACGGACCCGAGGCGAAGTTCTCGCTCTCTCCGCCGGTCCCGAATCCGTTCGTCACCGAGGCGCGCATCGCGTTCTCCCTGCGCGAGCAGGGTCACGTCACCATCGCGCTCTACGACGTGGCAGGACGGAAAGTCGCCGATCTTGTCAACGAGACCCTACCGGGTGGAGCGCACGCGACCCACTGGGACGGCCTCGACTCGACGGGAAACGATTGCGCGGGGGGCGTCTACTTCGTCCGAATGGTGGGCGAGGACGGCCTCTCGCGGAGCGAGAAGCTCGTGAAGCTCCAGTAGAGGAAGGGGAAGGCTCCGAGCGGGGACCTTCCACCGATCGACGTACGACGCACCGATCGCGACGGGCGCCCCAGCGGGCGCCCGTCGGTCCTTCCGGGCCGGATCGGCCCTGTCTGTGGGCACTCCCGGGGAGCTCGAGGCTCTCGGCGCCGGAGCCGCCCCGAACCACGGCGTAGCCGCCATCGAGACCGGACTGGTCGATCCCTGGGTGATCAGATGAATCCGCGAAAACAACTCTTGACAACATAGCCCAAACTACCGTATTCTGGCAGTAAGTACGGGGAGTGAGTGAGACGATTCCGCAGTCGTGGAATCGGATGCCAGTATCTTCTGCCCTTGACAACTAGAGCTGTGCCCTGTATTCATGCCAATGATGCACAGATTCGGGATGGTGGAAAGCCAGCCGGGGGGGGACATCAGATGAAGAGACTTGCGATTGCCTGCGTCGTGGTCGCGGTTCTGCTCGCAGCGTCCAGTGCGTCTGCAACCCTGTTCCTTCACGAGAACTTCGGGAGCGGGTCATGGGATGAAGGCGCTACCGCCGCTCGCTTGCACAGCGAGGACGGGCAGGATCCGGATTTCCAGGCGCCGGAGGAATCAGAGGGCACCGGGATCCCCGACCAGAACAATCCGCCCGTTCCTGAGCCTGGAACGTTGGCGCTCCTGAGCACCGGAATCCTGGGCTTCGGCATCGCGTTCCGGAGAAGGCTCATCGGTTAGAACGGTACCAGAGCGACGTACTGCCACGTTGAGAGGAGGCGGGAGCCTTGTGTTCCCGCCTCCTCGTCGTGTGCGCACGCTGCAGCTGTTCGCTCGGGTCAGTCGGGCCCGGCCCGGCACCGGCCGAGGCGGCGAACCGGGGCTCCTGAGGGGTGCTGCCACTCGGACTTGACCGGGCGGGAGATGTGTGTTATCCTTCGGATAGGAGCACACGACCGAACGAGGCTCCGCGCGGGGCGAGCAACGTCCAGCCGCGCCCGGGCGGAGTCGCAGGCATTCGAGAGGAGGGTAGCGGAGCATGAGAAGGTGTTACGGTCTCTTCACTGTCGCGTTCATTTTCGCGCTGACCGCCTTTTCCGCGGCTCAGGCCACGGAGTTGCTGCCGGTGGCTGCCGTCGGGCCGCCGGACGGCAACTGCATCGGACTCCAGCAGGTCGGGGCCGTCAGCATCCAGCTGATCCCTGGCACGCTCTACACTGTCTCGGTTGTCGGGGACGCGAGGGCGAACATTCTGCCGGGTGGCGAGTACGACGGCCTCTTCGTCTACTACCACGACTACATGGACCCGTTCCACCCGATGACGGTCTTCCTCGCGGTTGGGGAGGAGCACCAGTTCGTCGCGGGCGACTTGCCGTTCTACGCGTATCTGGTCGACAAGACCCTGAAGGACGTAGCTGACAACACGGGCTCGTTCACCCTGACGTTCGAGGCGATCTCGCGGGACGTGCCCCGGGAGGAGCTCGAGGTCGACGGCGTGTTCAACTGCATCGGTCTCGAGGACATGGGGGCCGCGAAGATCATCCTGACGCCGGAGCACTTCTACGTCGCCAGCATCAGCGGCGCGGCCGGCACGAACTCCGAGCCGAGCGGGTATTTCGACGGCGTCTGCATGTTCTACCGGCGGATCGACGAGGATCCGCCGCGACCGATCCACCCGATCCTCGAGGTCCTCGAGTACGGCGAGGAGATCGACTTCCAGATCCACGTCACCGGCTGGGTCTACGCGTTCTTCCCCGACGAGAGCTTCTTCACGATGGGAAGCAACTGGGGCAAGATCACGATCGCCTTCGAGGAGGAGACTCCGGTCGAGCACGAGACCTGGGGCAGGATCAAGGGGTTCTACCGGTAGGCGGGACGCTTCGTTCCACGCAGCAATTCAGAGAGGGGCTCACGTTGGTGAGCCCCTCTTCTCTATCTTCGGGTCTTGCGGCTCGGGGCGGTCCCTCGGTCGGCGCGCCGCCGTGACGCGTCCCGGCCGCCCCCCCCCGCGGCTATCTCAGCAGCACGGCCTTTCGCGTCCTCGTGTCGCTTCCCGCCGTGAGCCTCACGAAGTAGATGCCGCTCGCGACGCGGTTCCCGGAACCGTCGGTGCCGTCCCACTCCAGGAGATGCGGGCCCGCGTCGTACGGCTCGTCGGCGACGGTCCTGACCAGCCTCCCTGCGACGTTGTAGACCCTGAGCTGGACGTGCCGCGGTTCGGGGAGCGCGAGCGACATCTGGGTCCCGCCTGTGAACGGGTTCGGGTAGCAGGGCGCGAACGCCAGCTGCGTGATCGGCGGCTCGCCGGTCGGCTCGATGTCGATCCGGCACCGGAGCGGACGCTGGTAGGTGGCCGCGTTCCCTCCGACGTGGAGCCACACCGTTGCCAGCGTGTCGTCCCGCGCCTCTGCGATCGTCATCGAGAACGGGTCGGCGCCGTTCGAGGCGGATCCACCCGATGGAATGTCGGAGACGGACGCGGTGCTGTCGACGACGGCGACCATCGAGTCCCCGGCGCGGAGCACGAGGTCGATCTCGCTCGCCTCCGCCAGGCCCTCGTTCGCGAGTTCGACGATGACCGAGACGGTTTCGCCGGGCTCGGCGAGACCGTTCCCGTTCCCGCCCTCGGTGTCGTCGATCGCGAGGTCGGAGAGCACGAGCCAGGGGAGGACGAGGGTCTCGGGCTCCGCCGTCGTGAAGAGGATGGCGAGGCCGTCGGCGATCGGCGCCGCGCGCGGGTCGTGCTCGCCGTTCATGGCGATCTCGAGACCGTCGTTCTGCTGGGGGCTCTCGATCCCGATCGTGCAGCTGTCGGGCTGCGACACCGACTCGTACTGGAAGAGGATCCGGCTGTCACCGGTCGGCGTGGGGTGCGACGCGGGATCGTAGAAGATGATCTGGAACGTTTCGGTGTCTTCGCTGTTCTTGTGGCGCACGTTCTCGTACTGGACCACGAAGCGTCCGCCGGCGAGATCGCTCCACGTGTAGACGTCGCCTCCCGCGGACGGGTTCAGGTCGGTCCAGAACGGCGCGACCATGCTCGGTGGGCCCAGATCCGAGGGAATCGCCGAGTTGTCTCCGTAGGCGAAGTTGGTCATCTCGAGCGCTACGAACCCGTTCGAGCAGAGCACGACGTCGTACGTGGTGTCGCCGTAGTACGTGTTGACGAACGGAGAGAACATGAACTTGGTCCTGTCGTCCCCATCGCTCACCCGCGACTGCCTCGTCCCCGGTCCCGGGGGAGCGATGTCGATCCACTCGTACGCGGGGGCCTGCTCGAAGAGCGTGTCGGTCGAGTCGTAGGCGTAGTAGCCGTAGTGGTCGGGCCCGGAGGGGAGCGTGTGGAGCGACGTGAAGACGTCGAGGTCGATCCGGAGGGTCTCCGCGTACGCGTAGGTCGGAGCGTCGGCCTCCACGCGGAGCGAGAGCGTCGCCCGGTGGCCGGTCGGCACACTCGGCGCGACGGAGACGACGAACGGGACGCCATCGTTCGAGACGAGGGAGTCCGGCCCGGCGTCGGCGTAGCCCGCGTGCCCGGAGATGACCGAGACGAAGGGGTCCGTGGTCGTGAGGTGCGCCCTGACTCCGGTGAGGTCTGCGCCCGCAGCGTTCCTCAAGGGCACGGTCAGTGCGGCCGTCTCACCGGGCGCGATGTTGCCGTCGGCGTCGCCGCCCGGCGTCGCATCGTCGATGATGGGTGTCTCGGCGGCGAGCTTCCCCGTCACGGTCGGAAGGGGCGGCGGGCGCCAGGAACTCGTCGTCCCCGCGTAGGCCATCGAGAGCTCGATCGGCACGTGGTTTCCCCCGGGCCAGTCGTCGGACATCTCGATCACGAACGGGGTGGTCGAGCAGGTGATTCCCCCCGTGCCGACGTCGGGGAAGATGGATGTCGGCTCGACGATCGTGGCGTGCTCGTCGGTGGTCGTGAGCGTGACCTCGACGTCGGTCGCCTCGGTGCCGCCGATGTTGTTGAGGCAGAGCGACACGTCCGCCGTCTCGCCGGGGCTCAGGAATCCGTCGCCGTTTCCGCCGACCGAGTCGTCCACGTCCATGCTCTCGTAGATGAGGAACGCCTCCGCGGGACCGAGGAGCGGGCTGTCGATCCACGGGATCGCGTTCTTGGTCGTTGCGGAGAGCCGGACGGTGCAGGGGAGGACCGCCTCGAACGAGAACACGACCTCTCCCGCCGCGTCGGTCTCCGCCCACAGATAGAGCGACGTGTCCTTGATGCACGTCACGAGCGCGTCCTCGACCGGCGCACGCTCGGAGTTCACCGTCACCGTCAGGTCGACGTCGTGGTGCTCGACGGTGACCTCGTAGGTCACCTCGAGCGGCGAAGCGACGGCCGTCCAGACCGCGAGCGCCGGGTCGCCGAGGAGGTTCCACCCCTCGTACTCCGCCTGGTCGAAGACGTGCGCGAACAGGTTGGTCTTCCCGGCCAGGCACGCCTCGCCGAGCGATCTTCCGTCGACGAGGGCGCTTCCGAAGAGCCCCTCGTCCACGTACCCGCGCTTGAGCGACAGCGTCTCCCCCTGCCCGCTCGTGTTCGTGCCGTAGAACGCCACGCCGCCGATCGGGTGCTCGGGCGTTCCCGACCTCAGCCAGAGCTCGGAGAAGTTCGGGTCCCCGATGAACATCCCGGTGTAGCAGGTGGCGGAGATGACGATCGGGGCTCGCCACTCGTTCACGAGCGACGTCGGTGAGAAGGTGAACGGCTGCGCCCAGATTGCCCCCGCGACGCCCCGGTAGTTGACCCAGCCCGGCCCGGCGTTGATCGACGCGAGAACGTCCCCGAGCTCGACGTCGTCGGCGAGCGTCAGAATGTCGATCGGGTCGAAGCCCAGCGGGTTCATGAGGTCGTGGATGAAGTAGGTGTTGTCGTAGTAGATCATGTCGCCCATGTCGAAGTCGTTCCTGAGAAGCAGCGACCCGCTCAGGAGCCAGCTCGGATCGGTCGCGAGCCAGGGCTGCTCGTACGCGAGCGTCTTCGCGACGACGGTCTCGCACTCCTCGACGGTGTCGACGGCGAGGCGGCCGACGAGGATGTCTGAGAGGTAGTCGAAGCCCTCCATCGTGGCGTAGAAGTTATCGGTGTGGAACTCGGGCCCCTCGCGGTACGTGGGGAGGACCTCGGTGTCCCCCACGAGGAGCAGGAACTCGGGGGGAATGTCCCAGCTGAAGTAGGCGTCCTCGACGAGGTCGCGGACGTCCTCGTCGGTCAGGCCCACCGGGTACGTGACCAGGACCGCCGGCGGCAGGCCCTGTGCCGTGCGCCACTCGATGAGCGGCTGGATAGCGTCTTCGTAGAGGTAGTCGGTGATCACGAGGTAACGCGAGCCGGTAGGAGCCCCGTCGCGGCCGCGCGACGACGCGCGGTGGCCGGACTCCGCGGAACCGGCAGCGAGCGGCGAGTCCTCCGAGAAGTTGATGACCTCGCTCTCGTAGATGCGACGGAAGACCGGGGACATGCGCGCGTGGTGCCTGACCTTCTCGTTGACGCCGCCCCCGCCCGTCGCACGGAGCGACAGGGTGAGCGAGGTCGCGAACGTCTCCCCGGAAGCGTCGGTCGCTCTCGGAGAGAACGTCACGCGGACGACCCTCAGGTCGCGCATGATCGCGGGTTCGGAGACGTCGACGAGAGCCGCCGCGTCGAGACCCGGCGGGACGAGGGCGCCTTCGGAGCCGGCCGACGCCTCCACGACGCGGGACTCGATGGCTCCGGTGTCCGGCACCCTGACGAGGAGCGTGAAGGGTCCCGGGTCGTCGGAGACCGCTCGCCAGGTCCGCCCTTCAGGGTCGGCCGCGGTGCGAGCCCCGGCCGACGGCGCGGGGGAGTACCGGATGGGGGCGCCCGCCGGCTCGTCGCCGCCGGGCGCGTCGGCGTCCGGAAGACGCGTCACCTCAAAGCGAAGCGTGACCCCGTGGGGGGTCTCCGACTCGACCATGGCGGTGGATTCGTACAGGTGGCCGGGACCGCCCGGAAGGGCTGCGTCTTCGCCGGCAACGGCGCTCCGGTCGGTGGCGACGTTACAAAGAACCAAAGCCGCGACGAGGATCGTCACGGCGAACACAGTCGGTACGGGACGCGACACAGTGTCCTCCGGGGAGTCCCAGTTTCGGGGGGCTGATCCGCGTCCGGCCAGCGGAGTCTGCTACCTCAGTATGGCATCCCGTGAGCCCCGTGTCAATCGAGCGACCGGTGCGGTGAACGCGAGCCACCGAGCCGGTCCGCGCCGGGGGGGGCGGAGTGCGAGCGGCGGGCCGGGTCGGCCCGCCAAAGAGAGCGCCCGCCGCGAGGGCGGGCGCTCAGGAGTATTCGATTGCGAGGTGGCGGAACCGCGGGACCCGGCGCCGCAGGATCTGATCCGCCCACTATCGTAGCAGGACGGCCTTTCTCGAGAGGCTCCGGCTGCCCGTCTCGAGCCTCATCAGGTAGACGCCGCTCGCCACGCGGTCGCCCCGTCCGTTCGTCCCGTCCCAGGGGATCACGTGCTCTCCGCCCGCGAGCCGATCGTCGACGACGGTCTTCACGAGCCTTCCGGCCGTGTTGTAGATCCGCACGCTCACCCGCTCGGCGTGGGGGAGGGACAGGCGAACGCTCGTTCCCTCACGGAACGGGTTCGGGTGACACGGCGTGAAGCGGAAGCCCGTGATCTCGTCCCCGTCGATGCCTGTCGAGAGCTCGACGGCGAGGTCGAAGCGGGCGACCTGCTCGTACGTGCCGCCGTTCGCCTCGACGAAGGCCCACAGTGTGGCGGTCGGGTCGGTCACGACGTCGTCGATGACGATGGACAGATCTCCGTCCGCGCTCGCGCCCTGTCCGCCCGCCGGGATGTCGGGCAGAGTCGCGGTGCTGTCGACGATCGACACGGCGGTCTCCGAACAGGAGATGGTGATCGAGACGTCATCCGCGTCGAGCGCGCCCTGGTTCTCGAACCCGAACGCGAGGGAGATCGTCTCGCCGGGGTCGGCGACGCCGTCACCGTTGCCGCCCTCGTCGTCGTCGATCGTGGCCCCGGTGAAGACGAGCCACGGGGCGTCGGGGTCGCCGGGCGGGGCCGTCGTGAACGCGATCGCAGTGCCGTCGACGAGCGGCGCCGCGTTCGTTCCGTACACGCCGTCGAAGAGGTACTGAATCCCGTCCTGCTGTGCGGTGTCCTCGATGCCGACGGTGCACGTCGCGGGGGCGGACACGGTCTCGTACTGGATGACGATCCTGCCGTCGCCCGTCGGGGTCGGGTAGTAGACGGGATCCAGGAACACCACCTGGAAGGTCTCGGCGTCCATCGTGTTCCAGTGCACCACCTCGTCGAACTGGACGATCCACCGGTGGTTGGGCTGGTCCCAGTATTTGTAGATGTCTCCCTGGGACGACGGATCGAGATCGTCCCACATCGGCGCGATCATGTTCGGGGGACCGTAGAGGTCGGGGATAGGTGTGTTGTCGCCGAAGCGGTAATCGGTCACGCCCATCGAGATGAACCCGTTCGAGCAGATCGACACCTGCAGGAAGTCGGTGCCGTAGTACTGGAACCAGAACGGAAGCGCGACGGTCGTGGTGCCCGCGTCGTCGTCACTGATCTCGGAGATGAGGATTCCGGGGCCGGGCGGAGAGATGTCCATCCACTCGAACGCGGGCGCCGCTTCGAAGACGGTGTCGAACGAGTCGTATGCGTAGTAGCCGTACCCGTCCGGGCCCGTGGGGGAGAGGAGCGCCGGACCGGACAGGTCGATTTCGATCGTCAGCGTCTCTTCGTACGTGTAGGAGTGGCCGGTCGCCGTGACGACGAGCTCGAGCGGAGCGACCACGCCGTCGGGCGCGGTCGAGCGGACCGAGATGACGTACGGCACCGACGCGTTCGTCACGATCGCGCCGGGATCGGCGTCGGCGTACTCCGCCGTGCCGGACGTGACGGCGACGTGCGGCGAGGCGCTCACGAGCGTCCCCACGAGGTCTGTGAGTCCGCACACGCCCTGGTTCTCGAGTGTCAGGACGAGCGTGACGGTCTCGCCGGGGCCGGCAATCCCGTCGCCGTTGCCGCCCGGGGCCTCGTCCGCTACCACCGTGGCCTGGTGGACCATGCGACCCGTCGAGACCGGCAGCGCCGGCGCGGGAGCCACCAGTGTCTCGCCGCCGAACGTGATCTTCGTGGAGAACTGAATCTCGTGTCCGGGGGGGCATCCGTCCGGGAGCGACAGCTCCCACGTGTCGGTCCCCCAGGCCGTCGACTGCGCCGGGATCGAGTCGAAGCTCGCGACGCTGTCGATCAACGTGGCGTACGTGTCGGACGTCCTGATCGTGGCGGTGGTCGAGCCGCTCGCCTCGTCGCCGACGTTGGCGAGCTGGACCTCGACGTGGGCGGTCTCGCCCGGGCTCAGGTACCCGTCGCCGTTGCCGCCCGCCGCATCGTCGATCGAGAGCGAGGAGTAGATCACGAACGGCCCGCTCTCGAGCACCTGGATCTCGGTCTCGTAGGGACGGTGGTTCTGCGCGGTGACGGTCACGTCGAGCATCCCCGCCGTGACAGGCTCGAGGACGAACGAGATCTCGCCTGCCGCGTCGGTGTAGCCCCAGGCGTAGACCTCATCGCCCTTCACGCAGGCGACGAGCGCGCCCTCGAGCGGCTGCCCGCCGGACTCCACGGTCGCATAGAAGTCGGCCTCGCCGACCTGGATCGCCAGGATGTGATCGACGGAGAGGTTCGCGGGGACGTCCGTCCAGATGTTCAGCTCGGGGTCGCCGAGGAGGTTCCAGCCCTCGTACTCCGACTGCACCGGATCGCGCATGAAGAGGTTGAGCTTCCCGGCGACGCACGCCTCTCCGAGCGTCCGGCCGCCGTCCTGGAACGTGTTCACGAAGAACCCGGTGTCGACGTAGCCCCTGCGCATGGAGAGGCCCCCGCTGCTCGGCACCGCCATGTTCTGACCGAAGAAGGCGACGGCGCCCTTCGGTCCCGTCGGCGATCCCGCGCGCACCCAGGACTCGCACACGAAGTTGTCCGCGTGGTATGTCCCGGTCCCACAGGTCGCCGACACAACGATCGGGAGCTTCTTGATGTTCGACGTGTTGCTGGGGTTGATGTCGAAGGGATGGTTCCAGTTGTAGTAGCCCTGGCCGCGGAAGTTGAGGAAGCCCTTCCCGGCGTTGACCGAGGCGTAGACGTCGCCCGTCGTCGAGTCGTTCCGCCGGAAGAGCGTGTCGATCGGCGAGAACGCGAAGTTGTCGAGCAGGTTGTAGATCTGCCACGTGTTCGAGTAGTAGATCGAGTCGCCGTAGTCGAAGTCGTCGGCGACCATCAGGGTCGCGCCCAGCATCCAGTCGGGATCGTACACGATCGGCGACCGTTCGTAGTAGAACGCCTTCTGCACCTGCGTCTCGACGTGCGAGTACGAGTCGGCCGAGATGCGGCCGATCATGATGTCCGCGAGGTAGTCGTCGCCTTCGAGGGTCGCGTAGTAGTTGTCGGTCGGGGCCTCTCCCTCGTAGATGGGGATCACCTCGGTGTCGGCGACGAGGAGCACGTACTCCGGCGGGACGTCCCACGTGTCGTACGCGTTCTGGATGTAGTCGCGTATCGATTGAGTCGTCGAGCCGGTCACCGAGAGGTTGACGGTCTTGGTCTGGACGCCCTTCCTGTGCTTCCACTCGGCGAGCGGGTTGATCCGGGTCTCGTAGATGTCGCGCGTGATGATGAGATAGCGGCCGCCGACGGGGATCGGGTCGCGGCCTCCCGAGACGAATCTCTCGATCGGGGCTCGGTCGCCCGTGGGCGGCCGGTAGTTCAGCACGCGGCTCTCGTAGATGCTGCGGAACGAGGCCGCTTCGGGCCCGCGCCGCACCTTCTCGTTCACCCCCGTCCCGCCCGTCGCGCGGACGGTGAGGGTCGCGGACGTCACGACGGCGTCGGAGCCCCGCTCGGCAGGGAACGGCGAGTACGTGACACGGACAACGCGGAGGTCCCTCATGACAGCCGGTTCGGAGACGTCGAAGACGTCGGCGAGAACGAGGCTCTCGTGCGACAGCTCGTGGCTCCCGCCGCTCGGCGTCGCGGCCGCGAACTCGGTAGAACCGAGTTCGAACTCGATCTTCCCCGCGTCAGGCACCCGAACGAGCACCGAGAACGACGCCGGACCGTAGGCCTCGGCGCGCCAGAGACCCGCGCCCGTGCGGGCCGCACCGGAGTTCCTGGAGTAAACGAGTGGCGCGTCATCCCCTTCGGGCGCGTCCGCACCCGAAGGCCACGATCCCGCGAGCGGGGTGGCCTCGAACCGGAGCACGGTGGCCTCGGTTCCGTCGGAGACGACCTCGACGGTCGACGCGATGCTCGGAGACGGCGGCGCCGCGGCCGAGAGCGTGGCGGCAGCGACGAGCGCCGCGACGGTGACAAACGGAATCAGTCGTGGGATCATGTGAGAGCCTCGAAGCACGTAATCCTCCGTTTCTCGAATCCCTTCGGATTCGGGGAGACAGACAGGGGGTGCAACTACTCCAGTATATCACATGATTCGCCGTTCGTCAACTACCGCGTGGGTTCACGGTCCGGGCAGCGAGCGGGGGAGCGGCCGCCTGTCCGGCACCCTCCGGTACCTGTCAGCGGTAGATCGCCTTGATGCGGCCCCAGGTACGGTCCTCCACGGGGCTGTCTGCCAGCAGCCAGTCGTAGAGCACGTCGATTACATGATGGAAGTCGGTCTGTGAGGCAGCGGCGAGCTCGATGCCCGCCCAGACGGTCTTGAACCCGCGGGTCGCGTTCCAGATGACGACGCCGTCCTGCCCCGCCTCATCGTACGAGAATCCGTATCCGGCCGTCGCCGTCGGATCGGCGCAGTCGCCGAAGAAGTCGTTCGCGAGAAAGACCGTCGTGGCGTCGAGGGGAACGCTCTCGCCGTCGAAGAGCCAGCCCGGCGATCCGGTGACTGTCGCCAGCGGATCCCCGCCGGCCGAGCCCGAAGCGTCCTGGTGGCAGATGTCGAGGCCGAGGTACTCGCGAGGGAATTCGGAGCAGGGGTTGCCGGGGCCGTCCATCTCCGGGTGCGAGCCCCACATGTAGTCCTGTCCGACGAAGAGCAATCTCCCGCCCTGGTCGAGGTATCCGGCGAGCATAGCCTCGTCGGTCGGGTCGATGTTGTGACCGTTGCCCTCGGACGAGTCCCACCAGTTCTCGCTCGTGAGCACGACGACCACAGGGTAGTTCCAGGGCGTGAGACCCGAAGGGAAGTTGATGGACCCGCCCCCGGTCTCGACGCGGCACGTGGAAATCGAGGTCGCGCCCGCGGCCGTGAACGCCGCGCTGTAGGCCGGTGTCAGATCGGCGAAGCCGTCGTGGGCGTTGATGTCGAGGCAGATGAGGACGTCCGCCTGGCGGAGCGTCGGTCCGTGCGCCGGTCTCGCGACGTGGACCCTGTCCGGGAGGCCGGCCTTCGAGCTCGTCTCGGCAAGGAGTACGGACGCGTTCATCGCGAGGATCACTAGGGCCGCGAGAGCGATCACGCCGGCACGCGCCGCGACGTTCTTCTTCTCCGCAGTCCGGCTCATCGCTCGTCTCCTCCCGGGCTGTCGGTCGCGTCATCTGGGGGCGACCCGGCGCCTCCTCGCGCCGCCCATCCTTCGGGGAGCGGCCCCATGTCGATGCACCTCGACGTGGCTCTCGCGATCTCCGTCCCGTCCGGAAGCACGGCGGAGGCGGCGACCTGGTACACCTTGCCTCTCGTCTCCTCGAGCCACGCCTTCGCCGTGAACTCGGCCTCGACCTCGAGCGGCTTCAGGAATCGGACGTTGAGCTCGGCGGTGACGGCGAGGCGTCCCATCCCGTTTACGAGCGTCACCATGACCTCGTCCAGCACCGTGGAGAGAAGGCCGCCGTGCACGACGTTGCGGTAGCCCTGGTACTTCTTGGGGAACGAGAGCGTCGTCTCGACGTAGTTGTCACCGAAGGTGAACTCGAGCCTGAGCCCGTCGGCGTTGTCCTTGCCGCAGGCGAAGCACATCCTGTCGTCGCGGAGTTCGAGCTCCAGGACCGGTTCCGCCGGCGTCCTCGCGATCACCCTTGCCTCCTCAAGGCAGTCCTCGGGCACCATCACGTCGACGGCGCCGAGACCGTCGACGGCGACGGGGAGCACCGTCGCCAGAGCTTCGTACGTGAGCTCGACGGGGATCCCGGCCGCCTCGAGCGCAGACCTGAGGACGTTCGCCTCGTTCTCACCATTGACGGTGCATGCCTTCACATAGTCGGGGGCGTCGGAACTGGTGGGTCGATCGGAGTCCTGTGGCATGTCGTCTCCTTCGCCTCGCCCCGAGGGCGAGAACCGGTGCGTCTCGCAGGCGCCGCGTGGCGCCGCCGCTTCCTGTCACAGTATACCCCGTGAGCCACGCTCTCGCCAAAGGGAGCGCGCGGCGGAAGCACCAGGGAGGCCCGCGGGTGGGGCGATCGGGGCGGCCCTGTCGACCGGGAGCTGCTCGTATGCTAACATAATTCGGGGTTGTTTACCGCGACCCCAACACGAAGCGCAGGTCCCAGCGGGCGTCCCGGCGGGAGCCCTGCGCAGAAGGCCAGGACCGATCACTGGGAGCGACAGGTGCCGCCGTCCTTTCGGGAACGGGTGAGGCTTCCCGTCATCCTCGCGCTGGCGGTCTCGACGACCGCCTTCGTCGGGTACGCGTCGACAGCCGCGCGCTGGCTCTACTGGGGCGATTCGGCGAGGCTGGCCGTCGTCGCGCGTACGCTCGGCATCGCCGACGCTCCGGGCTATCCTCTCTATACGCTCCTGTCCGCGCTCGTCGTGCGGCTTCCGGGGGCGACGCCGTTCTTCCGGCTGTCGCTCCTCTCGTCAGTCTTCGGTGCGGCGGCCGTGGGCGCCGCGGTCCTCTTGGCTTGGGAACTCGTGGGGATCGTCTTCCGTCCCGTCCGATCGCTCTCGTACGTGGTCGCCCGCGCCGTGAGCGCGGTCGCCGCGGGCCTCGTCCTCGCGCTGTCGCCGGTCTTTTGGCGGGAGGCGACGATCCCGGGCGTCCACGCCCTCGGGGCCTTTCTGGCCCTCTCGGCGCTCGCGCTCCTGTTCGGCTGGGTGAGGGCTGGGGTGCCCGGGGCTGGGGTGCCCGGGGCCGGGGCGACCGGGGCCGACGGCGACCGGCGGCTCTACCTCGCCGCTTTCGTCGTCGGGCTCTCCCTGACGAACCTCGCGACCGCCGCGTTCCTCGTCCCCTCGGCGCTCCTCCTCGTCTTCGGCGGACTGCGTTCCCGTCCGAGGGCGCGGGAGGCGCTCCTCTCGGTCGCGCTCCTGCTGCTCGGCGCGTCGGTCTATCTCTACCTGCCGTTCCGGTCGCAGCACGACCCGGCGGTTCTGTCCCCGACCCTCGCGACGTGGCGCGCCGTCGTCGGATACGTGGCCGCGGCGCGGTCGATCTCCCCGGACTTCATCGCGCCGCTCGCCGGCGTGGCGCGCGAGGCGGGCACCTTCGCCGCGCGTCTGCCGCGCGAGATCCACTGGGTCTTCCTGAGCCTGTCGGCGATCGGGTTCTGGACGTTGTGGAGGCGGACACGGGTCGTCTTCGCCGCGCTCGCCGTCCTCGCCGTCCTCGCGTTCGTCCACGCCGCCTTCTACCTCCTCCCGGAGCCGCTCGGGTACCACGTTCCCGTGTTCGGCGTTCTCGCCGCGGCCGCCGCCGTCGGTCTCGCCACGTTGACGGTGGCGCTTCCGTGGCGCCGCGAGGCCGCGCGCATCCTCGTCGTCGGCGTGCCCGCCGCGCTCGTCGTCGTCACGGTCGCGGAGGGCGTCGGCTCGAACTGGGACGAGAGGAACCTGCGTCCACGGCGCGACGCGGCCGTGCACCTGGAGCGACGCCTCGCGGCGATCGGGCCGGGAGGCGTGGTGCTCGCTGACACCGACCGATCGGTCTTCCCGCTCCTCTACGCGCGGTTCGTTCTGGGGGTGCGCGAGGACATCGCCGTCGTCGACGTCCGCGAGCGCGCGCCGGACCTCGAACTCTGGTTCCCTGGACTCGAGCTCCCGGCGGAGGAGGAGCTCGCCGGCTTCTTCGGACGCCCGGGCGACTTCCCCTGCGACCCTCCCGCGAGGGAGGCGCTCGCCGTCAGTGACTACCTCAAGCACGTCGTCTCGTCCGGCGTCGGCGACAGGCCCGTCTACGCCGACGTGGGGATGGCGGCCAGGCGTTTCCCCTACCGGTCGATCCCGAAGGGGCTCGTCGTCGAGGTCGGCAGGGCGGGTCTTGTGACCGTCCCGACCGGCGCGACTCCGATTCGTGAGGAGCCGTGGGTCTGCTACCTCGATGGTCTCGCGACGCGCACCGACGCCGATCGCGGCACGCTCGAGGCATACGCGCGGACGCTCGCGCACTACGGCGAGCTGGCGTTCGGGCGGGGCGCGTCGGCCGAGGCGATCGAGATCCTCGAGACCGGCCGCGATCTCGCGCCGTGGCTCGCGGAGACGCACAACGCCCTCGGCCTCGCGTATCTGAGGATGGACAGACCGCAGGAGTCGTTCATCGAGTTCGAGGACGCGCTCGAGCTGGCTCCGGGGCTCGCGACGACGCACCGCAACCTGCACGAGTGGTATCTCGGAGGAGGAGACGCGGGGCGCGCGGTCGAGGAGCTCGCGATTGCCGTGAGGCTCGACCGCGGGAACGCCGACTACCGCCTCGCCCTGGCCGACCTGCTCGAGGAGAGCGACGACATCGAGGCGGCGGAGGAGACCTACGTCGCGGCCGAACGTGACCTTCCCGAGAACTGGACCGTGAAGTTCGCCTACGGCGACTTCCTCACGAGGCACCGCCGCTACGCCGGCGCCCTCGCCGTCTACAGGCGCGCCATCAGGATGGGTCCGATCTCCGCGATCGCCCTCAGGAACATCGGCCGGTGCTACTGGGCGGTCGACAAGATCGACCTCGCGATCGAGGCCATGCGGCGATCGATCGATCTCCAGCCCCACAACCCTGGCCTGAGGCGCGACCTCGCCGAGATGCTGCTGGCGGCCGGGAGGCTCGATGAGGCGCTCACGCAGCTCGACAACGCGATCCGCATCCTCCCTGGCATGTGGCGGCCACGCGCGCAGAAGGCGAACGTCCTGGGCGAGCAGGGGCGGTACGTCGAGGCGAGGAAGAGCTTCCGCTTCGCGGAGGAGCTGGGCGCCACAGGCCCCTCGTTCTACGGGCCGTGGATCAAGATGGAACGGGCAGCCGGTGACAGCGTCAGGGCGGAGGCCATCGGCACTCGAATGAACTGAGAACGGGTCTCGTCGAATGAGGTAGCGGTCCCCCCGTTGTCGCGGGGACCGCGCCGTTCCTGCATCGGGCTGTTGCTTTCGACCGGGCACGTTGTGTAGTATGTCGGCGGTGGCCCGGGCTGGAACTCGACGCTCACGATCACGCCACCGGGCCGCGGGCTCACCGGCGCGCTCGAGAGCGGAAGGGAGGCCAGTGGAGACCGGCGGTCGCGGAACCGGAGCGGAGCTACCGAATGAGCGCAGACGCGCTCGCTTCACCAGTCGGGAGATCGCGCTCCTCGGTCTGATGGCCGCGCTCTGGGGCGTCATCGAGATCACCGTCGGCGGCATGATCAAGACGTGGCACGTGCCGTTCGTCGGGGGCTCGGTCCTCTCCAGTTTCGGCGTCGTCATCCTCCTCACCGCGCGCTCCAGCGTTCCGGGGCGGTGGTCTTCCCTTCTCATCGGTATCGTCGCAGCCGGCATCCGGTTCGCGTCGGGATTCGCCGGCGCCGTCTTCTCCGCGATGGGCATCCTGGTGGAAGC
Source organism: bacterium (assembly GCA_025774245.1). Classification (GTDB taxonomy): domain Bacteria; phylum Joyebacterota; class Joyebacteria; order Joyebacterales; family Joyebacteraceae; genus JALGVN01. Next base: position 5,495 of record JALGWI010000033.1, on the reverse strand, counting down.
GCTCATCGTGGAGCTGGTTCTGAGTCTCTCGCCACGGTCCCAGCAGTGGGCGAGGATGCTGGCCGGGATCCTGGCTGTCGTGTGGGCGCTCATCCACCCGTTCCTGGCCCAGGGCGTCATCGCCGGCCACGGGCTCGAGAAGGTCTACGGGTTCACCGTCGGTCTCGTCGCCGGCCCCGATGCCGCAGGCGCCGGACAGGCCGTTCTCGCCCTCTTCTTCCTCGTCATCGTTCACGTCGCACTGGGGGTCTCCGCCGTGCTCTTCGTCGACAGGATCCTGCTCGCACCTGCCACTCGCCTGGCGCTCTCTCCGGAGGGCGGTCGCGGGAGGCTCCGGTCGCGCGCGAAGAGCTCGCCGCCCAACACGGAATCGGACCGGAAGAACGGCGGACCTTCCACGACGGTGCTCGTCCTCGCGGCCGCGCTCTTCCTTGCTGCGGCGTCCGGCGCTCGCGCCGACGGAGAGGGGCCGCCTCTCGGGACGACGAACGGCGGGACGTCCACGACGAGCGACGGGGCGTCGAAGCCGCTCTACGCGCTTCCGGAGATCACGGTCTTCGGCTCGAGGCTCTTCGGCCCCTACTCGGTCTTCCAGATCGACGCGGGCGACATCCGGGAGAGCGGAGCCGACGACCTGGCGGAGGCGCTCGAGCTCGTGCCGGGGATGGTCGTCCGGACCGACGAGCGCGGGGAGGCGAGGCTGTCCACGAGGGGCCTCGCCGAGCGCGAGATGGTCATCCTCGTCGACGGTGTCCCGATCTCCGACCCGTACACGGGCTCGGTGAGCTCGGAGATGATCCTCTCGGGCGCGCTCGGAACGGTCCGCGTGACCAAGGGGCCGGCCGCGAGCGTCTACGGCGCCAACGCCATCGGCGGGATCGTCGAGGTCTCGACGATCGGCCGCGAGCGGACGGGTCTCGGGTTTCAGCTCTCGGCGACGAGCGACGGCCGGTACGGCGGCTACGTCACCGGCGGCGGCGAGATCCTCGACGTGCACGTGGCCGGCGGGGTCTCCGCGAGCTCCCGCGCGAACTTCGTGCTCCCGAAGTCGTACACCCCGGAGGAGTGGGAGGACGGCGGGACCCGCAACTTCACCGCGCGCGACGAGCTCTTCCTGTGGAGCGTCGCCTCGTGGGACGTCGGCGAGAAGACCGACGCCGCCGTCTCCGTCCAGATCGCCGACGGCAGGCGCGACGTGCCCTCCTCGACGAGCTCGGACAGGCCGCGGTTCTGGCGGTTCCCGTACTGGCGCGAGATGCGCGCGATCGGGTCCGTCGACTGGCGGCCGGACGAGCTTCTTCTCGTCGAGGGGAAGCTCTTCTACGGCACGAACCGCAACCAGCTCGCGTCGTACGCCGACTACGAGCGAACCGAGCGCCGGTGGCTGTCGACCGTGGCCAACGAGGCCTACGGCGGCTACTTCTACTCGGAGTTCCTGGGGGTCGCGGGACACAAGATCTCTGCGGGGCTCAACCTGCGCGAGGACATCGCCGGGCTCCAGCGGGACGTCGACCTCGACTGGAACCGCTACGAGTCGACGACCATGTCGCTCTTCGGCCAGGACGTCTTTCGGGTCGGCGAGGGCGACCGGCTCGCGTTCGCGGTCAACACCGACATGGTGGCGGGGGAGGAGCGCTTCCTCCTGAGTGTGAACCCGCAGGCTGCGTGGACACACAGGCTCCCGGCGGAGACCACGCTCAGGTTCCTGGGCGGGATCAAGACCCGCTTCCCGACGCTCAAGGAGTGGTTCAGTCCCGAGATCGGTAACCCGGACCTCGCGCCCGAGCGCTGCACGGCCGTCGAGGCCGAGGTCGCCAAGCGCACGCCGTCGGGCTCGCGGTTCTCGCTCCTGGTGTTCGAGCAGTGGGTGCGCGACATGATCGTCACGACCGGATGGGGCAACCCCGCCCACAACCTCGGATCGGTGACCTCGTGGGGCACGGAGCTTTCGGTTCAGCACCGCGTCACGGCGAACCTCGATATCGACGTGAGCCTGGCCATGACATCGGCGCGGGACGACGCGACGCACAAGCCCGTCCCGCTCGTGCCGAGGACGATGGGCGCGCTCACGGCTGCGTACACGCGCGGCCCGTACAAGGGGATCGCGAGGATCGCGCGCGTCGGCTCCAGGACCGGCGTGGACGACGTCAGTCTCGGACCGTACGTTCTGACCGACCTCCGGGGGATCGTCGAGACCAGATGGGGCGACTTCTTCCTCGGGGTCGAGAACATGTTCGATGTGCTTTATGAAGACGAGGACGGATTCCCGCAGCCCGGGAGGAGGTTCGAGGTAGGGATCATGCGGGAGCTCTACAGGTAGGACCCTTTTCCGGAAACGGCCGTGCCGGCGACGCATCCAAAGAGAAGACAGGAAGCGAACCGGCGGAGACCTGCGCGGGCAGAGTTGCCCGTGGAGCGGCTGTCTCTCCGCGTGGCACCGCAACGAGCGAGGTTGGACAACATGAGCGAGATTCTGGAACTGGTCAGGCGCGGGATCGTGCGAGCGAGCGTCGTTGGAGTCGTGACGTGCGCGCTCGCGGCAGGAGCGTGGGCCGCCGATGGCATCCGGGTCGAGGGGGAGGATTACCCGGCCTACGGCTCGAACGATCTGGGAGGTTATCCGATCGGATCGGAGTACTGCGCGGGAGCGAGTCAGTACTACGCGGCCGACGGGATCGATCTCCCGGGGGAGTGGATCATGCTCGAGGTGTCGATCCCCGAGCAGGGCTGCTACGCCCTGACGCTCGCCTACCAGTGCTACTACCAGGACACGGTCGAGCTCGCGGTGAAGATCCTGGACTACCCCGAACCGGGGCAGGATACGCGTGCGGAATTCACGCTTACCGACGGATGGGGTTTCGGGTGAGGTCCCTTCTCGTCGGATGCCGGGAGCATCCAGCTCTGCCTTCAGGCAGGTACCTTCCTCTTTGTCGTCGAGCATCTCTCCGGTGACCGGGCAAGGGTCGACTACGTGGAGTTCGTTCTTCAGGATAGCCCCGTCGAAGCAGCGAGCTGGGGCGCGATCAAGAACCTGTACAGGTAACGATCGAAAGAACGAAGTCGACCGGACTTGGCCCCGCGTCAACGGGGAGGATCCATGAGAAGACCCGCACTGTGTCTCGTGCTCGCGGCGCTCTGTGCCGCGGCGGCACACGCCGATGCGCCCAGGATCACGATCGGCGACATCCCGAGAACCTACAACCACTACCTGAATGCCGACGAGGCGGCGATGTGCCGCGCGAACGTCAGCGCGGGCGGCATCGGCGCGTACTTCTTCAATCCGGCGTCGGCGGCCGAGATCACCGGCGTCGCCGGCCAGGCAACGATCCGCTGGAACAACAAGAGCCGCGACTACCTGCCGTCGGGCGCCGACGACAATCTCAAGGGCTCGGACGACGGGTTCCACTTCACGCAGGCGGTCGCCGCGAAGTCGAGCGCCAACTGGGTGCTCGGGTTCGGCTACTCGGCTCCGTCGTACCGGAACTACAAGATCACGGGACAACGCGTGCCCGAGGGCGGCGGTGAGGCGGAGAATTACCGGGCGGAGTTCGCCGGGGCGGTGAGGTACTTCGAGATCATCGCGGCCACGAGGATCGGGACGGACGGGAAGGGAGGCATCGGGATCGCCGCCGGGCTCGTCACGCTCAACGAGGCGTCGGACGAGGACCTCGGCGACGACAGCCTCGGTTCCTCGAGCCTCAAGGGGAGCGCCGCGTCGGTCGCGTTCGGGTTCGTCTTCGATGCGACCGAGACGGTCACGATCGGCCTCGGCTACCGGATGGGTTCGCATATCCAGGTGAAGGGGGACGCGTACACCAACGACAACGCGACGGGTACGTCCGAGACCCAGTCTACGGCGGTCGGCGGCGTGCGCTTCCGCCCGACGCCGCAGTACGCCGTCTACGTCAGCTACATCCACGAGGGATGGGACGGTGCGAAGGCGACGATCTCGTCGTATCCGGAGCCAGACGAACCGGGCGAGGACCCGACCACCGGCGCTCCGCGGAACGAGTTCGACAAGAATCTGGGTACCGTCGCGCTCGGCGGCGAGGGCACCTTCTACGACGGCAGGTTCACCGCCCGCGCCGGCTACGCGGCCCAGCTCGAGTCCGGCATCGAAGGCGCCCTCGTGCCGGAGTACTCGATCGGCCTCGGCGGCTCCCTGAACTTCGAGCAGTACCTGTTCGAGTTGAGCCTGGTGAGGGAGCAGTACGCTCTGGACGGAGAGGGTGCGCAGGCGTTGAATTACGGCATCTACTTCACCATCGGCTACGTCTTCTAGCCGGGCGTCCGAAGGCGTCGAGTTCGAGCGCGGTGAGTCCGGGTACCGTGCGCCCCGGTGCCGCGCGTCCCGACGCCGGGCTTCCGACCACGACGGGTTCCCGGACGGGTCCTTCCATGCGGATCTTCCCATGAAGATCGCGGTCGCCATGAGCGGCGGGGTAGACAGCTCCGTCGCCGCGCACATCCTCGCGGGCGAGGGCCACGAGGTCTTCGGGCTCACCATGAAGATCTGGGCGTGCGCCGCCGACGCGCCGATCGATCCCCGCGTCTGTTGCGGTCCCGCCGCCATCGAGGACGCCGGACGCGTCGCGCGCGAGCTCGGCATCCCTCACTACGTCGTCGGGATGCGCGGGATCTTCGAGGAACGGATCGTCGAGCACTTCATCTCCGAGTACGCGCGCGGCAGAACCCCGAATCCGTGCGTCCGCTGCAACCGGCTCGTCAAGTTCGAGTCGCTCCTCACGAAGGCACTCTCCCTCGGCGCGTCACACCTCGCGACCGGACACCACGCGGTCATCCGGAAGGCCGACTCGGGGACCGGCCACGTCCTCGAGCGCGCGAGGGACTCGGCGAAGGATCAGTCGTACTTCCTCTACTCGATGAACCAGGAGCAGCTCGCGCGGGTGCTCATGCCCGTCGGGGGGCTCGGGAAGGAGGAGGTCCGCGCTCGCGCGCGGCGGGCTGGGCTGCACGTGGCGGAACGGCCGGAGAGCCAGGACACGTGCTTCGTCCCGCGGGGCGACATCGCCTCGTTTGTCGCGGCGCGCCTTCCGGAGGCGGTCGCTCCCGGCCCGATCGAGGACCTCGACGGGAAGGTGCTCGGGAGCCACCGCGGCCTCGCGCTCTACACGGTGGGGCAGAGGAGCGGGCTCGGACTCGCCCGGCCGCGGCCGACCTACGTCGTCCGCATCGATCCGGGGCGGAACGTCCTCGTCGTCGGAGAGGACGAGGACCTCTACGCGTCCCGGCTCGTGGCCGACGAGCTCTCCTGGATCGCGGGGCCTCCGCCGGCCCGGGAGTTCACGGCCGAGGCCAAGATCCGCTACGCGGCGCAGTCGGCGCCGTGCGTCGTGCGCGTCGAAGGTAATGAGGCGCGAGTCACCTTCGCCGAGCCCCAGCGCGCCATCGCGCCCGGCCAGGCCGTCGTCCTCTACGACGGACGAACGGTGCTGGGCGGCGGCACGATCGCGTCCGAATCGGCGGTTTCGTAG